>CAZKGP010000141.1:0-6394 GCA_964552225.1 uncultured Acetatifactor sp. | reverse complement strand
ATTTATCAATGCCCATACCAAATGCATTAGTGGCCACCATAATCTGACTTCTATCATAGATAAAATCCTCTTGATTTTTACGCCGCTCCATATCAGATAAGCCTGCATGGTATCTTGTTACTGAAAAACCATCTGATGTCAGCCGCTCACAAACCTCCTCTACCAGCTTTCTAGTAAGACAGTAAATGATACCACATTGATTGGGATGACATGAAACAAAATTATTCACTGCAGCATACTTGTCTTTAGGCGTCTGAACCCCCAGATAAAGATTGGGGCGGTCGTAACCGCTATCAACTACCACTGGTTCTTGAAGCATTAATATATCAACAATATCCTCACGAACTTCTTTTGTAGCAGTAGCAGTAAAAGCACTAATCACAGGACGATTTTTCAATAGCTGCACAAATTCTACAATTTTTAAATAACTAGGTCTAAAATCCTGCCCCCATTGAGAAACACAATGAGCTTCATCCACTGCTATCATTGCAATATCTGCCTCCAGGGCAAACTTAAGAAAGCTTTCCGTCATTAAGCGTTCTGGTGCCACATATATGATCGGATACCGACCTTCTTTCGCATAAGCAAGTGCCTTATAGTACTGATTTTCAGTCAATGAGCTATTTAAAAATGCTGCATGTACACCAGCTTGATTCAACGCTGTCACTTGATCTTTCATAAGAGAAATAAGTGGTGATATTACAAGTGTAATTCCCTTCATCATCAAAGCTGGAATTTGAAAACAGACAGATTTACCAAATCCTGTGGCCATAATACCTAATGTATCCTTGCCTGCAAGAATACTATCAATCAGTACTTCCTGCCCCTCCCTAAAGGCATCATACCCAAAATATTGCTTTAGTACTTTGTTTTTATCCATATATTATTATTTATAGTCCTTCCTTTAATGCATGTCATAATTATCCATTATAACAGTCCGTAAGTCCTTCTACAACAACCTATCTATTAATTGTCATAAGGTAGAAATTCATGTGTGCAAATCATCTCATAATCTACCGTTTCATAATATTTAGGAATGATTTTTTTCTTATTTCCTACGTTAGCACCACAGATCCAACGAGAACCATCCACTTTTTGAATTATGGTATTTTCCATTTGCCTTTCATAAATACCATTAAATTCTGTAATATCATAACAATCAACATTATACTTTAAACTTCCAGTCCATACCATGGTAACATCCTCCGCTACCTTTTGAGGAAGCGTTACCACTGGTTGATTAGCAAATCCACAATTTCCGGAGTAATTATATCCCCAAGTCCATACTGTTCCATCCTCTAATAGAGCGGCATGATTAAACCAACCACCAGTAATCAATGCTACATTATCCAGAATTTTCATAGGGATTTTTAGATAGTAATAATTCCCATCCCCCTGATACCATATGGTTCCCCACGACCACACACTAGAATCATTTTTAAGTGCTGCAATATCACCTTTTCCACATTTTGCATAAATCACATCTTCCATTAACAACACTGGCTCAGTTACCGCATAATGTTCTCCATTAATATATTGCTTCCATGAAAAGGTGGATAACTGTTGTAAGGCTCCCTTACCACCATTACCAAAACCATATAGCTTATTGTCGTTGGTAATATATATCACAAAACCAGATTGTGAATAATCTACATGAATAACATTTTCTGCTATCTTTATCATATCTTCGTGAAAATCATAGTCCTGAGTGCCCTGTCCTAATTGGCCATATTCATTACGTCCACATCCCCATAATATCTGCTGGTCATCTATATAGTATAGATTTGATGGATCCCCAATATTGGTGGAATAGTAATCACTGATTTCAATATCAATTTTCAGATTTTCTACTGTTTCTTCACTTTCCACTTCCTCGTCTTTATATTCTAAATTCTGTCCATGCACTTCATTTTCATTGTTATTATAAACTATATTCTCTTCTAATAATGTACTATCATCCTGAATCGTAAAATGAATGAATGTTACCACCCCAACTAATAATATGATAAAGAAAGGAATATACATTAACTTTTTATGATTCACCATCACAATACCCTCCAACCTCTTTTTCATGAATTTCTTATCCTTACCCATGGAGGTTGTCAGATATACCCCTTTTCTACTCATAACATTTAATCTTAGTATGGATAACAGACTTTCACCATATACTAACCGTTCTTCTCTATTCATTGCTCTGACTACACGATAATCACAAGCAAGCTCACAATCTCTTCCTGATTCAAGATAAGCCACCCACATAAGAGGATTGTACCATTGCAAAATTAAGCATATTGTTCTGACCAACACCCATAAGTTATCTTTTGCTTTGTAATGTTGTAGTTCATGTAAAACAACATGACGATTCAGTTCGGGAGTTTTACAGACTTGGGGAGACATGTATATTGCTGGACGGAAAATGCCTAGCAAAAAATTATCCCCATCTAATTCATATACCGGAATTTGTCTATTAATCAAACCGATTTGTCTTCTCCGATTTCTTACTCCTACATATAACCTAATATTATTTATGACGGTATAACCTGTCATAAATACCATGCCACAACCCCATATAATAATAGTCAGCTTTTCTATGGGTATTTCTGTCTTTATTGATGTCTCAAGGTCTGTTAATATATCTTCCGTTGGAAGTAATTCATTTACATTGAAACCATTAGGAGCATTTGGTATTCCATCCAGATCCAGTTTTTGAACTGTTTGTAATTCTGTTTGTACCTTTTCTTGTGAAGAATCGGCATCGTTCTCCGCTGTAAATAGCCTTACCGATTCATTAATCCATCCGTTATATGGCAAAGTAAATTCCATGTTAACAGGGATTAAAACCCTGAATGCCACAAATACCCATATAAAGTACCTAACATTGGAATTCAGTTTTGCTTCAAACACTTTTCTGATTATTAATATAGCAATTATAAGTACGGAAGCATTTATTGTTGCTTCCGTCAGCATTTCTAGTCTCATTTAACCCCTTCTCCCTCGTTAACCTTTAGATTATTTAATACATCCCACAAATCCTGAATGTCCTCTTCCGACAACTGATCCTCCTTTGCCATGGAGGAAACCATTAACCCCAGCTTTCCTTCATAAAACTTATTTAGAAGCGACCCTGATTCCTTTTTTGCGATTTCCATTTTAGAAGGAATTGCATAATAATACTTTGCCTTACATCCTTCCTCATATGCCACTGTTCCTTTTTTTTCCATTTTCTTCAAAAAAGAAATCACTGCATGCTTAGTCCATCCAGTCTCCATTTCCAATGCTTTCACAATATCCATAATAGAAAGGCGACCCTTGTCCCATAATAAATCTAATATAATCTGTTCTGATTCTGTAATCTTCATGATCTCATTCCTTTCAGGTAACCTTTTGATTACCTAAAACATATCACAAATGTGTCTCTGATACAAGACAAAAAAATGCCCACTACAAAATCTAATTGTAGTGGACATAATCATTGCTTTCAATTTCTACTTCCATCTCCCTTGCAATTTCCGAGAAAATTTTAGAGGTAGAAATACCTAACATGCTTTCTTGTCTAATATCTAAGATAACTATAATCACAAAGACTGATATTGCGATCAACATTCTAGCTTTAAAAGAGGTTGGTCTACGGGGTACATCCTCATAAGTGGAATGATAGGAGTTCATACCAGTTCGTCCATATAAAATCTGTTCTCTATTTCTAATATCGTTCTGATTGCGATTGTATTCTGACCTTATTTGATGTATTAATTGTAATTTTTGTTCAACAGTAATATCACCCATAGAGAATAACCACGACCTTCTTTGTAAATACCTCTAACATAAAATATGCATTTATTTATATTTTAGAACCCTTATCTGTTAGCTAGTTCAGTGGTTATTTCTTCCCAAGTAATATTTTTCTCTGCCATTAATACCATCATATGATATAAGAAATCACTTATTTCATATTTAATTTCATTTGCATTTGGATTTTTAGCGGCAATTACAATCTCTGTTGCTTCCTCACCTAATTTTTTGAGAATTTTATCAACACCCTTATCAAATAAGTAATTGGTATAAGAACCTTCCTTAGGATGTTCTTTGCGGTCTAAAATCACTTGAAACACCTCTTCAAATACATGAAGGGGATTGATAAACTTTTCTTTGCTGGTAACAACATTGTTAAAGAAACAACTTTTCACACCAGTATGACAAGCAACGCCAACTTGAGCAACCTTAGCCAAAATAGTATCCATATCGCAATCAGCCGTTAGCGATTTTACATATTGATAATGACCGCTTGTATCACCCTTCAACCATTGTTCTTGTCGGCTTCTACTGTAGTAAGTCATTTTACCACATTTAATTGTGTTAATATAAGATTCTTCGTTCATATAAGCTACCATTAACACTTCTGAGGTTTTGTAATCTTGAACAACGACAGGTACTAAACCATCATTATTAACCTTAAAATCAGACCATCTATAAGCTGCTGATAAGGTTGCTACTAGCAGACCATTTTCAATACATAATTCCTTCAATGAGGCAATTTCTTTGGCATTTTCATTGATGGTATTACCAGTAATTCCACAAACAGACTTATATTGAAATATCTCCATTAGCTTGTTTAATGCGATATCATTAATATGTACATAAAAAGGCAACTCAATAATTGCTTCCGTTTCCCTGATTTGATGTGGATTCATCAATAATAGTGTAGATATATAGTCTTCTATTAGCGCTTTATTTTGTTGAATCACTTCAGCATTATTAAAGGATACTAAAAGCTTGTCCTTTCCAAATTTAAGAGATACTTCTTCTGTGATATTTATATTAGATTGTATTTCGTAATCTAAAACTGCTCTTTTACATCCTGTATAGAGAATTTTCTTGATATCTTCCATTCGCTCCACATTACCAGCACCAATCACATCTACTTCAACAGAAGCACAAATATCCTTAATAATATCTAATGCCTCATCATGACTTGCATCATCATCAGACATATCAAATACTATGATTTCATCAGCATTATTTTCACAATAATATTGAGCCAATTTTACAGGATTGGTATCAATAACAGAAGTATCATTTAGATTTTTAACAGCATGTGTCTTATATAAAAAGATACATGGAACAAATTTTTTAACAGTCATATTTTTCTCCATATCATTTGATGTTACAAAACACCTTTTGTACTTAAAACGTTTGTTATTCTAGGATCCAAAGTAGTTGCCTCATCTAGTGCTTTTGCGAAAGCCTTAAAAATAGCTTCTGCCTTATGATGGTTATTGTCACCAGATAATATTTTAATATGCAGATTCATATTAGCATTGTAGGAAACTGCATTGAAAAATTCTTTCACTAATTCTGTATCCATATCTCCTATCTTGTCACAGGAAAAATCACATTCAAAAGAAAAAGAAGGTCGACCAGATAAGTCAATGGCGCACAATGCTAATACATCATCCATAGGAAGAATAAAATAGCCATATCTTTTGATTCCTATTTTATCCCCGATTGCTTCTGCAATAGATTTACCCAGAACAATACCTGTATCTTCTACTGTATGATGTCCATCTACATTTAAGTCTCCAGATACTTTGTATTTTAAATCAAAAAATCCATGTCTAGTAAATCCTTCAAGCATATGATCAAAGAACCCTATTCCAGTATTTATTTCGGAATTTCCTGTTCCATCAATATTAAGAATCATATTGATATCTGTTTCTTTCGTTTTACGACTAACAGTTGTACTTCTAGCCATTGCCATATCCTCCAGCTCTTTATTATTTTAAGTCTTCAAATCTTACTTTAATACTATTTGCATGAGCAGTCAAACCTTCGCTTTCAGCAAACATCTCAATCTCATTATGAACTTTCTCAAGGGCCTCTTGTGAATATGAAACAATACTTGTTTTCTTCACAAAATCGTCAACGCTCAGAGGTGAGAAGAACTTGGCAGTTCCATTAGTAGGAAGTATATGATTAGGACCTGCAAAATAATCACCCAAAGGTTCTGATGAATATTCACCTAAGAAAATAGCACCTGCATTACGAATACGTGTCATCACTTCAAATGGATTCTTAGTCAAAATTTCTAAATGTTCAGACGCAATTTCATTGGCAGCTTCCACTGCTTCTTTCATATTCTCAGCTAATAAAATATAACCATAATTATTTAAAGATTCCGTTATAATTTCTTTGCGGCTTAAAATATTGGTATATTCATCTACTTGCTTAGATACTTTGTTGGCTAATTCTTCGGAAGTTGTAATTAATATAGCACTTGCAAGTTCATCATGTTCTGCTTGGGATAGCAAATCTGCTGCAATATATTTAGGATTTGCTGTTTCGTCTGCTAATATTAAAATCTCACTTGGTCCTGCAATAGAATCAATGCTTACATAAC
>CAZKGP010000140.1:0-6430 GCA_964552225.1 uncultured Acetatifactor sp. | reverse complement strand
AACTAAGATGATTTTAACATACTAAAGTTATAAAGTAAAGTCTTACGTTACCATTCAAACCTACAGTGTTTATAGTAACATGTGTGTAGAAACTAGCAGCATATAAGAAGAAAAGAGTTGTCATGTAGTATTGAATACTATATAATAGTAAAGATATAGGAAAAATAGAGTAATAATAATTATTTAAAGGGGGTGTGTTATATGACATTTGATTCAGAAAATTTATTAAACAGCATATTAAGTAGTTTGGAAAGAATTGAGTATATTAAACCTAAAGACATTCCTAATATTGATTTATATATGGATCAAGTAACGACTTTTATGGATAATAAGCTGCGCTCTGCATCACGTAATCCTGGAGACGATAAAATTCTTACTAAGACTATGATTAATAACTATGCTAAGAATGAATTGTTACCACCACCAGTTAAGAAAAAGTATTCTAAGGAACACGTTTTACTGTTAGTGTTTATATATTATTATAAAGGTATTATGTCAATTAGTGATATTCAGACCTTGCTAAAACCTATCACAGAAGATTTTTTCCAAAATAATAAAGAGTTTAACTTGCAAAGCATTTATGAAGAAGTTTTTGGTATGGAAAAAGAACAAATTGAAATATTAAAGGAAGACATTATTCAGAAATTCAATAAATCAGAAGAAACATTTGCCAATGCGCCAGAGCAGAATCAAGCATTTCTACGTAAATTTTCATTTATTTGTTTATTAAGTTTTGATGTATATACTAAAAAGTTAATGATAGAAAAACTTATAGATGAATTATCACAGGAACAAAAAGTTAAAGAAACAAAAAAAGGCGAGAAAGATAAATAAACATGAATATACTAATGGATTTACACACTCATACTATTTCAAGTGGTCATGGGTATAGTACTTTACAAGAAAATATAGAAGCTGCCAAGGAAATTGGTTTAAAATACTTAGGATTTAGTGAACATGCACCTGGAATGCCTGGTGGTCCACATCTTTTCTTTTTCCAAAATTTTAGATGTATTTCAAGAGAATATGGTGATATGAAGCTATTGTGTGGAGCGGAAGTCAATATCATGGATTTTGAGGGTAATTTAGACTTGGATGATGATACATTAAGTCGATTAGACTATGCAATTGCAAGTATGCACACCATATGCGTGAAGCCTGGAACTATGGAAGAGAATACAAGAGCATCCATTCAAGCAATGAAGAATCCCTATGTGAAAATATTAGGTCACCCTGATGATGCTAGATTCCTTTTAAACCGTGAGGAAGTTGTGCTTGCGGCCAAAGAGCTTGAAGTTGCCATTGAGATTAATAATTCTTCCTTGCATCCTCAATCAGCAAGAAAGGGCGGGAGAGAAAATATTACCACACTTTTGAATTTGTGTAAGAAATATGAGGTTCCTGTTATACTGGGATCGGATAGTCATATAAGTAGTGCAATAGGTCGCTTTGAGTCAGCCATTGCCTTAATGAAAGAACTTGATTTTCCAGAAGCTTTAGTTTTAAACACGAGAGCAGATGGTATAAATAAAATAATAAGTCAGTAATATATAATAATTTGTGCCTAATGCTATAAGCCAGGCACATTTTTTTATTTTTTTAATATAATATAGAATCATTAGTAATGCAGAAATGGAGAGGTTTATGAAAAAGAAACGTATTAGTTTATGTATGGTATTTTGTTTACTTATGTCTATACTTTCAGGGTGTAGTAAAACTACGGCAAGCATGAATTCTAATTTGACTCCTGTCATTCTCAACGAAGTTGCACATAGCATTTTTTATGCACCAATGTATGTAGCAATAGAAGAGGGATATTTTGAGGAAGAAGGAATTGATATTACTTTAATAACAGGGTTTGGCGCAGACAAGACCATGACGGCTGTACTGACAGGGGAAGCAGATATTGGATTTATGGGAAGTGAAAGTACCATTTATACCTATGCAGGGGGAACAGAAGATTATGTAGTAAGTTTTGCCCAGCTAACACAGCGTGCAGGTAACTTCTTAGTATCAAGGGAGCCTATAGATGATTTCTCATGGGATATGCTTAAAGGGAAAACCGTATTAGGGGGAAGAGCTGGTGGAATGCCGGAAATGGTATTTGAATATATTTTGAACAAGAATGCCATTGATTATAAAACGGAATTGACCATTGATCAAAGTATAGATTTTGGGTCTACTGCAGCTGCTTTCTCAGGTGGTCAAGGAGATTTCTCAATTGAATTTGAGCCCCATGCTACCGCACTGGAAATAAAAGGTGACGGATATGTAGTGGCATCTTTAGGTGAAGAATCGGGGTACGTTCCTTATACAGCATTTTCAGCTAAAAAGAGTTATATTGAAGCCAATAAAGATGTAATGCAATCCTTTACAAATGCATTGCAAAAAGGTATGGATTATGTACAGAGTCACACCCCCGAAGAAATTGCGAAGGTAATTAAGCCACAGTTTGAAGAAACAGATATGGAAACATTAACTAAAATTGTGGAACGTTATTATAATCAAAAAACATGGAAAGAGAATCTCGTATTTGAACAGGATGCCTTTGAATTGTTACAGAACATATTAGAGGATTCTAAAGTGTTAAAAGAAAGAGTACCTTATGAAGTATTAGTAACAAAAGAATTTGCAGAAAAAGCAATAGAATAGCATCGCTCTTTTACAATAGATTCCCAGCAGAGATAAGATTGCATCTTTGCTGGGAAGTTTTATTTATGTATTATTTCTTTTTTAAACGAATATTCTTAATGGCCCATAAGCGAAGTGCTTTTGCATTTGTACTAATTTTATTAAGAGAATCTAAGATATCATTGAAAGTATGCTCTTCTGATTCTTCAATGACACCATCTTCAGAGATTGCAATTAAAGAAGCCCTTAATGCATCAATATCTTTTAAGGAACCAAGAACCTTTAATGCCAATCTGTCAAAATCGTCTATAGAAACTTCCTTCACACTAGTCTGACCGATAGAACATTCTCTTGCACAAAAAGAATTGCATAGTTCAGGAGTATTATACACCTCAGACATGGCTTTTACTTCTTCTGGATAAGGAGTAATCGTATCTAGTTCAATACGTGCCAATCTAGTGCGGTCAATACCTATAATTACAGCAGCCTTTTCACGACTAGTTAAATCAGAATTAGTTGCAGCGGCTTCGCAACGTGCGAGATAGTACATGTTATCGGCTGCTTTTGTAGCTTTTTTTCCCATGATAATAGTTTCCTTTGATGATATTATTTGTTTATTGAATAACTTAAGTGTTCTTATTTAGTTTAGAGTAAAATGTTTTGTTTGTAAAGAAGATTAAGGAAAAGCGGTTGAGAAATCAACAGTAATCTGTTAAAATAAGGGAATAAGACTGTTATTCAAAATATACATATATAACGGAGGTTACTATGGGTTTAATTAAGGCAGGAAAAGACGCGATTGGCGGTCTGATGGCAGACCAATGGAGAGAATATTTTTATTGTGATTCATTATCAAATGACACATTAGTAGTAAAAGGGCAGAAAAGGGTAACGGATAAACGCAATAGTAATACGAAGTCCAATGACAACATTATTTCAAATGGCTCCGTAGTTGCAGTAAATGAAGGCCAATGTATGATAATTGTTGACCAAGGAGAAATCGTTGAGTTTTGTGCAGATGCAGGTGAATTTGTATTAGATGTTTCTACCGAACCAAGCTTGTTCTATGGATCGTTAGGTGAAAATATTAAGAAAACTTTTAGCCTTATTGGGAAACGATTTACATTTGGTGGTAATACAGCAAAAGACCAAAGAGTTTATTATTTTAATACCAAGGAAAATATGAGCAACCTATTTGGTACAGCCAACCCAATTCCTTTCCGCGTTGTAGATAATAATATTGGTTTAGATATTGATATTTCTATACGATGCAACGGCGAATATTCTTTTAAAATTACAGATCCATTACTATTCTATAAAAATGTTTGCGGTAATGTTACCAATGCCTATAATAAATCTGAAATTGCGAGTCAATTAAAGGCAGAATTGATTACAGCAATGCAACCAGCGTTAGCTAAGATTTCTGAGATGGGTATTCGCTATAGTGCAGTTCCTGCTCATAGTATGGAGTTGGCTAAACTTTTAAATGCTGAGTTAAGTAGTCAGTGGAGTGAACTTCGTGGTATTGAAATTGTAACAATGAATGTGAAGGGCCTAACTGCTTCTCAAGAAGATGAGAATATGATTAAGGAACTTCAAAGAAAGGCTGTATTCCGTAATTCACAAATGGCAGCAGCTAATCTTTCAGAAGCACAAGCTGAAGCTATGAAATTAGCAGCGGCTAATGAATCAACTGGACCGATGATGGCATTCGCAGGTATGAACATGGCTAATATGGTAGGTGGTATGAATGCCAACCAGCTTTATCAGATGGGTCAGCAACAAGGCGAACAACAAGCACCACAACAGCAAGTAACACCACAACCTCAAGTGACACCACAACCTCAAGTAACACCAACACAGAACGCTCCTATTCTAGGATGGACCTGTTCTTGTGGTAAATCTAATAATACAGCTAAGTTTTGCGCTGAATGTGGAGCACAGAAACCAGCAGATGCAGGCTGGACTTGTGGGTGTGGCAGTGTAAACCAAGGTAAGTTCTGTACTAATTGTGGTTCTAGAAAGCCAGAAGGAGCACCACTATATAAGTGTGATAAGTGTGGATGGGAACCAGAAGATCCAGCTAATCCACCAAAATTCTGTCCTGAATGTGGAGATATGTTTGATACAAATGATATAAAATAGTATAAATAAAAGTGTCACAGTAGAGGATTGAATAGAAATATTTGGATTTATTTACTGTGACATTTTTAGTAGGTAGGGGAGAATTATTTGTGAATGATATTTGGATAAAAATAATTATAATATTAGTATTGATATTAATAATTATTGGTATTATCTATTATGCATACCGACGTATTAGAAGGAGAATTCGACGATTTTCCTATAGCTTATTTGGAACAAGTTCTTTGTTTCAAGGGTTTTCAAATGTACAAAGTGAATATGCGACAACACCGAAATCTGTTTCATCAGCTACTGACTTATATCTTCCATCTATTATGCGTGATTTTCCAGAATTTCATTACGAGGAAATGAAAGAACGTGCTCAAAATGTTTTAGTATCTTATTTAAAAAGTATAGATGCTCAAGATAAATCCTTGTTAACTGAGGGGACGAATGAATTAAAAGAAAAACTTACGTTGTATATAAGATCGTTACAACAAACAGATACACAGGAACATTACGAACAGATTAAAATTCATAGAACTGAAATACATAAATATAAGAAAATGAAAGGTAGATGCAGTGTTGTTTTTCAATCTGCAATTGAATTTATTCATTATGTTGAAAGAAGAGGTGTTGTAAGAAAAGGACAAAATAATAATATAAAACAACAGGCAAAATTTAATATTGAGTTAATTTATATTCAAGACCAAGACTATGTTGATAATCAGGGGAATCAAGGATTGGGACTAAATTGTCCAAATTGTGGAGCTCCAATATCAATGTTGGGAGCTAAGACCTGTGAATATTGTGATACAACAATAGTGGAATTTAATATTCGTGTTTGGAACTTTAGTGATGTTAAGGGCGTTTCTCATTAAACAAGATTAGCAGCGAGGAAACAAAAGATGAGTGTTGGAAATTTGATATTAGAAATAGACAAGTTATACGAGCAAGTTGTAAGTGAACTATGTGATTATACAGGTGTCAATTTTAACCTCTATAAAGATGCTACTTTGAAGCGTAGAATCCAGAGAAGAATGGGGATTTTACAGATTGAAGATTAGCAGAAATATGTACAGTACCTTATTGAAAGTGATGAAGAAAAAGAATGCTTATACACAGATATTAAAATCGGTGTAACAGAATTCTTTAGAGACAATCATAATTTTAAGGTGCTTTATGATTCTGTTTTGACACCATTAATTAAAAGCGATAAGGAAAATATACGGATTTGGAGTATTGCTTGTTCTACGGGGGAAGAGGCATATTCGTTAGCGATGCTTGTAAATGAGTGCATGGAACAATATGACAAGAAAATTCATGTTGAGATTTTTGCAACGGACTTAAATAAAAATGCGATTAATATTGCTCAAAGTGGTGTATATAGTGAAGATGCCATTCAAACTGTGCCAGAAAATCTACGAGAAAAATATTTTATTAAAAAAGGAAAAGAATATAAAATAATTGACACCATTCGAAGAATGATTGTTTTTGCACATCACGATGTATTAAAAGATGCACCATTTATGCATATGGATATTGTTGTTTGCAGAAATCTATTTATTTATCTTAGAGCAGAAATACAGTGCCAAATATTAATGAATATTTATAAAATATGGTTAATTGTAAGACGAGATGCCACTTTGTAATCCGAAAAGCTACTTTTGTAATC
>CAZKGP010000139.1:0-6438 GCA_964552225.1 uncultured Acetatifactor sp. | reverse complement strand
CCATGCACTTCATTATCCGCAATCTGAATTACTTCATTCTCATCATTTAACTGAACAACAACTGGATTATGCTGTGCTGCTTCCTCTGGTGTCATAGAGGCATAAGTCATTATAATCACTTTATCCCCCACTTGCACAAGTCTTGCTGCCGCGCCATTCAGACAAATCATTCCAGAACCTGGTTCTCCCTTTATAACGTAGGTTTCAAGCCTTTTTCCATTGTTAATGTCCACGATTTGGACTTTTTCATATTCTAAAATCCCAGCACGTTCCATTAATTTAGAATCAATGGTAACACTTCCTACATAATTTAATTCTGCTCCTGTTACAGTTGCTCTATGTAATTTACTTTTTAATAATGTTATTTCCATAACTACCTCATCTTATACTTTTCTTTGTATCTCTTATTATCCTAAAATAATGTTATCAATCAGTCTTGTTTTACCAATAAAAACTGCTATGGCACATAGGGCAGAGGTTTCAATCTGTTCTATGGGCTGCATAGTTTCCGAGTTTACTATTTCAATATAATCTATTTTTGCAAGGGGTTCGCTTGCAATGGTTTGATGAATTTGTTGTTTTAGGCTGTGTACATTATTCCCTTGTTGAACACTTTTGAATGCTTCCTGGAGGGAGGCACTTAAGCAGAGAGCTGCCACACGTTCTCCTTCACTTAAGTAAGAATTACGAGAACTCATAGCTAGTCCATCTTTTTCACGTACAATAGGAAGACCTACAACGTTTACATTCATATTAAAGTCTTTTGCCATTCTTTTAATAACCGCTAGCTGTTGGGCATCCTTTTGTCCAAAGTAAGCATTATCTGCACCTGATATATTAAAGAGCTTCATAACAACAGTGCACACACCTCTAAAATGTCCTGGTCTGCTTGCTCCACATAAAGTCTCTGTAACATGAGACATATCCACAAAACTAGAAAAACCTTGGGGATACATTTCTTCAACCGACGGAAAGAAAATAACATCGACCCCTGCATCCTTGCATAGTTGTGTGTCTCTTTCTATGTTTCTTGGATAGCAGTCAAGATCTTCATTTACACCAAACTGAATGGGATTTACAAAAATACTTATAATAACATGGTCATTTTGGGTTACTGCTTCTTTCACTAGGCTCATGTGCCCCTGGTGCAAATATCCCATGGTAGGAACCAATCCGATGGAATCACCTTTTAATTTCCATGCCCTTACTTTTTCTTTTAATTCTGCAACAGTATTAATTACTTCCATATGCCAACTCCAATTCCGCCATAATGCTATCATCTATTTTATAGGTATGTTCTACTGCTGGGAATGTGCCTTCTTTGGTCTCTTGCATATATGCTTCAAAAGCATCTTTCATTAGGCCTCCAACATCTGCAAATTCTTTCACAAATTTTGCTTTTTTCCCTGCATAAATAGACAGCATGTCTTGATATACTAACACTTGTCCGTCACAACCAGCCCCAGCTCCAATTCCAATTGTTGGGATTTTAAGGAGTTTTGTAATAAGAGTTGCTAGTTTTTCAGGCACACATTCTAAGGTTAGTGCACAAGCACCTGCTTCTTCCACCAAAAGAGCATCTTCAATTAACTTAATTGCTGCATCTTTTTCTCTACCCTGAACTTTATAACCACCCATTACATGAACAGATTGAGGAGTTAAACCAAGATGTCCCATAACAGGAATAGAAGCTGTTGTAATTGCTTTGATTTGTGGGCAAACTTCCCTACCCCCTTCAAGCTTCACTACTTGGGCACCAGCCTCCTGCATCAAACGTCCTGCATTTTTCACAGCGTCCTCTACGCACACTTGATAGGATAAAAAGGGCAAGTCTGCTACTACTAACGTTGTCTCGCAAGCTCTGGAAACAGCTTTTGTATGATGTATCATGTCTTCCATAGTGACTGGAATTGTATTTTCATATCCCAGCATTACCATACCTAAGGAATCTCCTACTAGAATTGCGTCAATACCACAAGAATCCATTAGTTTTGCTGTGGAATAATCATAGGCTGTTAACATTGTAATTTTTTCTTTATTTTGCTTTTTCATTTGCATTGTTACTGTTGTATTTTTAATTTTCATACCAGATTCACCTTACTTTTCTAATTGTTTTACGAGTGTTATAAGAAATTATCAAGCATTATAGCAGACTCAAGCACTTATGTCACTATAATGATTTTTCTGTCTTAACCTCACGCCTATAGTTTAAAAAGTCAGGAATATAGAGCACCGCAGCGATTAGCGCGCAGATAGTTGCCAAACTTAAAAACACCACAATAATCCATCCTGGCATAGTTGGGAAAAACACAATAAGAATCATAGTTCCATAATACACGCAAGTAGAAATTTTCCCAAACCAACGTGCCCCTTCTATTTCAACACCTTTTCGGAGCAAATGACCTCCTAAAACAAGCATAATCAAGTCCTTTATTATTATAATTGCAAAAAAATACCAATATTCCTTTAAACGTATCATCAATGTTACCGATACAGCTGCCTGTGTTAGTTTATCCGCAATTGGATCTAATACCTTACCCAAATTTGTAATCCAGTTAAAGCGTCTTGCTAATTGACCATCCAATAAATCTGTAAAACCTGAAACCACTAAAATAACGCCGGCAATCAAGGTTTCCCCTATCATAATTTGCCATACAAAAAAAGGAATAAGTACTATGCGAAAAAAAGACAATATATTGGGAATATGTTTCATGTTTGGGCTCCTTTATGTTTATTCTATTTACTAGAATAAATAGATTTATATTCTTTGTCAACTTTATAAACTTGTATCAACAAAATTATAATGATATAATAGTTTTTCACATAGACAAATCCATAGGTGTTAACATGATTCAATATTTATTTCAAAACAATTACATAACCATAGCCCTTATTTTAGGTCTTTTGCTATTCCTAAGAACAAATAGAACATTTGAGAAGCGAATCACTATTCTGTTCCATTACTTCATCTTTACAATTGCAGGCTTAATTATAATGGAATCACTAGAATATTGTCTTTCATTTGAAAATCATTATATTTATTTAAGAAATATTACCACTGCCTCAGAATATATTTTGAGAACTATAACGGTGACACTTTTTATTATGATTGTGGAGCGGAAGAGAAAAATCAGATATCTGATTTGGATTCCTGTTCTAATAGAGGGCATTATAGCTTTTACAAGTCCATTCACTCATCTTATGTTCTGGTATAATGAACAGAATGAATTTCAACGAGGTGTATTAGGCTATTTCCCACACGTAATATGCAGTATTTATTTACTAATTATGGTTCTTTTTACACTCAAAAACTTTCGAACAATTAATAAAGACGAAACTATCACCGTTCTTTTTAGTGCTGCACTCTGTGCTATAACAACAGTGTTAGAAAGTGTATTTCATTTTAATTTTTTACTCACCGACGCCATTATAATTTCTGGAATATTTTACTATATGTATCTATACTCACAAACTTACAAAATCGATCCCCTAACAGGTACATTAGATAGAAGATGCTTTTATTTAGATCAAGAGAAAATGTTGCATCTGCCTATGTCTGTTATAACCATGGACATTAATCATCTAAAAGAAACAAATGATACAGGCGGACATTTAGCTGGCGATGAAGCAATTAGTACCTTTGCGAATGCCTTGCTTGACTCTGCAACAAAGGGATTTTATGTTTATCGAACAGGCGGAGATGAATTTATGGTATTAGGAGTCAAAAAGTCTGAAGTTGACACCAACCATTATATTAAAGATGTTCAAATCAGAATGGCACAAACACCTTATACTGCCGCATACGGGTATGCCATGTATCGCCCTTCAGATGATTTTGATGAAATCTGTAAGAAATCAGATGCCAAAATGTATGAAAATAAAATTCAAAGCAAAGAAAAAATATGGAATTAACAAATATATAATGGAATGCGAATAGTTACCATAAACCGCTGGTCCTCCAAAGACGCTTCGGCACTTCCACCCATTTGTTCCGCAAAACGTTTCACAATTGCCAATCCAAGCCCTGTAGTTTTTTGGTTTCTGGATTGGTCAGTTGTGTAAAATCGGTCAAAAATACGGTCTATTTCTTTTAATTCAATAGTATTTGTAGTATTAGCCACACGAATGACTGCACTTTTTTCTTCCTCAATCAAAGACATTTCAAAGTGACCCGTTCCATGTACAAGTGCATTTTTAATTAAATTCTCCACAATTCTAATAAAAGCATGACGATCTGCCCAAATATGGCAAGGGCTTTGTATAATAGTAACCTTTGGTTCAAACCCTTTTTCTACAAAATCTTCATAAAATAACGATATCGTTTCTGCAAAAAGATTACCTATATTTAATGACTCTGGTTCTACACACAGCTCTCCTGCCTCTATTCGCGCAAATTCAAACAACTGGTTCAGCATATCTGCTACATTATCTACTCGGCGTTCTACAATATTCAAGTATTCAGCCTGCTTTTCTTCTGACAAGCTACCTTTTTGTAGCATTTGCAAATACCCCTTAGCAGATGTAAGAGGTGTACGAATATCATGAGAAATGCTTGTAATGCTTTCTCTATAGATTATATTGTCTTTTTTTAAAGCAATTACTCTTTTCTGTCGCTGTGAAATGATATGATTCATGGCAATGATTACTTTATCTGTTTTACCTACATTAACACAAGAGGTTAGTCGTCGGTTTGTATCTTCACCTTGTAGCAATTCCAATTCCTTCAATATATGATTCATTTGTCTGTCATAGCACCACAAACGGGTGGACAAAATGCCCACCCCAAAGAGAAGTACTATAAGGACTATCCAGATTAATATCTCCATAGATATACTCCTTTTACATTTATTTAATATCAGCTTTCTGGAAATGTACAATTCCCAGCGTCATAGATATTGCTATCCACACAAAAGATATCATAACAGCACGGATAACAAAACTACTATCAATGCCAATTACTGGACAGCTTTCATATAAATCCAGCAACCAATAATTAGAAGGTTTAATGCTTAATGAATGACATATTAGGTCTAAGACAGCAGTTAGTAAGGTAGAAAAAATAATGATACCCATACTAATTGTAATTCCTGCACCTATGCTTCTGGTAAGTTCACTTATCAATACTATAATTCCTATAAAGGATGCACCTAATATAATTTCTATGCCTGCATATACACTTAACTCATATAGAAAACTTATATTTATACTCTCCACACCAACAATAAGCAGTCCAAATATAAAGGTTACTACTACCATAAAAAGAAGTAAAAATGCAGACACAACTACAGCGGTAATATATTTTGCAACAAATATCTTCCATCTAGGATATCCCTTACCAACAATGTTCTTAATTGAACCATTATTATATTCCCCTATCACAAAGATACAAGCAAATACTGCCGTAAGAATGACTCCAATTCCCCCTAGCACCTGCTGTGTCACATCAAGAATATTTAAATGGTTCCAAATAGCACCGCCAACCTCATCAGCTTCCACCCCTATACTGCTTTGTGCACTTTCACTTACCTGAATATAATTCACCAAATTCAACATCAAATAAAAAAACATTATAAAAATTACAGTAACAATTAAGCAAACCCAAATATTTCTACCTTTTTTTAATTTTAAGAATTCTCCTCGTAATAAATTAAGCATGAGCTTCACCTCCTAATAAATCCATAAAATAGCCTTCCAAGTCCTGTCCTGTAATATAACTCTCTACTAATTCTATTCCACTTGTAATCAAAGTTTTATTAATAATTTGTGTGGAATCTAATTTTTCAAAAATACGTAATGTTCTTTGATCAAGTACATCATAATTGGTAATGCCAAGTTTCTCTTCAAGAATATTAGAAGCACTTTCAACATTATCCACTACCAATTTATGACAACGACGGCAACGTTCCTCTAATTCATTGGCAGGAAACTCTTCTATCAAAGCACCATCCCGAATAATCCCATAGCGAGTGGCGATCTTAGAAAGCTCCCCTAGGATGTGACTTGAAATCATAATCGTAATCTGTCTATCACGATTTAATTTTAGAAGTAATTCTCTGATTTCGCGGATACCTGTAGGGTCTAATCCATTAATTGGCTCATCTAATATTAAGAAATCAGGACTACTAAGTAGAGCAAATGCAATTCCCAAGCGTTGTTTCATTCCCATAGAAAAATTTTTCACTTTTTTACGTTCAGTATTCGAAATACCCACTAAGGATAATAATTCCTCTACTATTTGCTTATCTGGAATCCCCAAAGCCCTTCTAGCTACCTCAAGATTGTCTCTCGCGGTCATATGGGCATAGATACCAGGATTTTCTATCAAGCTTCCGATACGAACACGATGTTGTTCTAATTGAGTAGAACCGAACAACTCCATTGTTCCTCCCGTGGGTGCAGCAAGACCTGCCACCATTCTCATAAATGCCTTTCGACGGG
>CAZKGP010000138.1:0-6480 GCA_964552225.1 uncultured Acetatifactor sp. | reverse complement strand
ACATTTGGCATTACTATTTTCCAGAAAATATAAACTTCACTGGCACCATCCAGCCTTGCCGATTCCATCAAGGAATCTGGAAGCTGTTCCATAAACTGTTTCATCAGGTAGAGTCCCATACCAAAAGAACATGCCGGTAAAATAAGTGCCCAATATGAATTGTTAATGCCTAACCATGAAATAATCATGTACTGAGGTGTCTGGGTTACTGTCCATGAAAACATCATAGAGAGTACTACCATCTGAAACAAAATATTTTTACCAGGGAAATTATGTTTTGCTAATGGATATGCTGCTAATGATGCAATTAATACATGGCCAACAATACCACCACCGGTAATAATAATTGTATTTAATATGTATCTGGAAAAAGGTACCCAGGTGTCACTCATTATGGTAAATAAATCCGAAAAGTTTTCTAAAGTTGGATTTTTAACAAATATTTTAGGTGGAAATTGAAACAATTCATCTAAAGGTTTTAGACAGTTGTTAATCACCATAACCAAGGGGAAAACCATTGCGATACCACAAATTCCCATTAGTATAAATAATATTGTGTTACCTGCCATAGAACGATTTAATTGTTTTGCTCTGGGTTTAAAAAACCTGCGTCTGGGTTTTAAATAATCTTTTTGTTTCGCCATTATTCTCCAACCCTCCTTAACAGTTTCTGTACCAACATATTGGAACCTACCATAAGCAAGAATAGAACTGTAGCAATTGCTGATGCATATCCCATCTCAAATCGTACTGTACCATAGTCCAAAAGATGGGTTACAATGGTTGCTCCTGAATAGTTGACGGAGGGGTTACCAGCCAATTGTATGGAAACATCTGCGATTGCAAATGCTTGGGTAATCTGCATTACCGCACCAAACATCAACTGAGGTTTCATTGCTGGTAAGGTAACATGCCAAAGCTCCTGCCACCTGTTTTTTACGCCATCTAATGCCGCCGCTTCATACAAGCTCCTATCAACGGTTTGCAGTCCTGCTATAAAGGCTAGGAAACCGGTTCCCAAGCTAAGCCAAAGCTGTACCACAATCAACACTGGCAATACATATTTTTCTGTTTTCATCCACAATATGGCTTCATCTAGAATTCCCAAATCCATTAGGAAACCATTCAAATATCCATATCTGTCACCAGTTAATATTAAAGTCCATACCATATATGCATTACCGCTAATAGATGGTGCATAAAATACCAATGTCAAAAGTGCTCTCACCCAGCCTTTGAATTCATTGATAATCCATGCAAATAATAAGCATAAAATATAACTCACAGGGCCTGTTACTACAGCTAAAATCATGGTGTTTTTGAAAGAAACCAAGAAGATATCATCTTCCAAAAATAGCTTAATATAATTTTTCCAGCCTATAAAAGTAGGCATCTCTAACATATTGTAATAAGTAAAACTGAAGAACACTGACATAATAACTGGTAATACAGTAAAGAGGAAAAATAGTATAAAATAAGGCGCAATCATCATATATGACGATTTATTCTTTTTAATCTTATATCCCAAAGTTGCTTGTTTCTTAGCGATATCAAGGGCTTCTTGAGATACTTTCACTTGTTCTGCCATTTTTTCCTCCTCTCTATTCGTTTGACGAGGAATCTAATTCAAGTTCCTCACGTTTGTATGTGATTTCTGCATTAATATAAATTACTTTATCCATTAATTCTTCTCTAGGCGATGTAATATCTGGTTTCGTTACCACGGTATAGAACGCATTATTTACGTTACGCCAAGAATAATATCCACCTGGAACCTGAGGAATTCCCTGTACCCACTCCATAGATGACTTTAATGCCTTAAAATCTTCTATCGGCCATGGCATATTTAAAAAGGCCTCATAGTTAGCGGTAGGAACTCGTGCTGCCGAACCCATTAAACTCTCCATTTCACGTCCGTACATAGTCTGTGTTTCTGCAGAAGTCCACCATTTCAAAAATTCCCAGCTTTCATCAGGATATAAGGTATCTCCCATAATCATACTAGCTAATCCAGTACATGCTACAGAGTAATCTACGCTTCCATCTTCCTTAACGGTTCCTGGAATCTGTGTAAAGCTCCACATTCCCGCTATATCTGGTGCAGATACTGCAAAGTTATTATAGGTAGTATAGTCTGCAATTATAATAGGACATTCTCCTGTACGGAAACGTTCTTCCACACTAGTCTCTCTATCTAATTTGTAATCTGTGTAATACTCACAGAAAGTTTTAAAGGTATTAACAGAAATATCGGAATCCAGTGCAGATGCCTTGGAGTCTTCTGTATAATACTCCCCGCCACTTTGATAAAGGATAGATGCAAAAAGCTGTTCATTAGCTAGCATACCAAATTCCATTTGATTTTTAGCTAGTACTGTCATAGCAACTTTTACTTCATCCCATGTCTTGGGAACTTCAAGACCTATTTCCGCTAAGATATCCTTTCGATAAAACATAACAGGGTAGGTAATTGTTTCTGGTAATGCAAAGATAGCATCTTTATATCTAAACTGAGTCAATGCTGCTTCTGGAAAATTATCTTCCACAGTTTCTATATCATCAAATTGATTCAAATCAAGTACTGCATTACGAATACCATAATTGACAGGAGTGTCATTACCAGTTAACAAAACTGCACCTGCAATACCATTTGTATTAGCAACCTGTATCGCAACATCAGGTCCTTCCCCAACAAGAGAAGCTTTTAATAAGGTTGACATATCAACTAGTTGAACATTTACCCCAATCCCAGTTTCACTGGTAAAGGTCTCATCAATCAATGCCTTAATTACATTTGCCTGATCACGTCCAGAGCCAACCCAAAGAGTTAATGCCGCTGCCTTTTCCGTATTTTGGCCCTCATCTGTAATACTACCAATTCGGTTATAATCAATTAAAAAGGAATAATAAAGTCTCTTAAATTCAAATCCTAATTTTGCAAAAAAATTGTTATTTTCATATTCTACTTTTGTATCTGGTGAACAAATACTGATTCTATCTACTTGCAAAGGCTGTGCAATTACTTGAGTAATCCAGTTACCACATGCACGGATATTGGTTCTAAAAGCCTTTAGCGCTCGTACAAAATATTCTTCATCCTCAATCAAATCATCTAATTGATCCTTCATTGTTAAAAGAACTGCTTTTTTATCAGTATTCTGACCTGCTACTATATCTAACAGATCTAAAGCTTCCACTAAAATATCTCTTACTTCTACTAATTCACCTTTTAATTCAGGCAACATGGCTGCAAGCTGATAATCTCTGTAAGTATCTGGTGCTGCACCAGTCACCTTAATTACTTCTCGGTAAATACCATTTAATTGCTGTACTGCCTCTTCAACAAGACCTACAATCGCTGAGAACTCGCCTAATACAGCTTCCATACGAATGGTATGATGACCTTTTTCAAGATAAAATTTATATGCTTCTCCACTCTCACTAGATAATATATCTTCATTCCAGCTTTGATCATATCCAAAAGCATAGTCTGTCATTTCTTCAAAGGGAATCAATCCATCTATTGTAATACGTCTTGATACTTCAAGTCCCCTTGAAAAGTTCTGTTTGTTAAATACAGAAATATTATAATATCCGCTTTCGGGTACCTCAAAATCCCACTCAATCCACTGTCCAACAAGTCTCCATGAATTACCGCCGATGGTATTATTCAAGAGTGCCTTATCACTAACAGGTGAAACTGCAGGTGAAGATTGATCTTGCTGAGGATATAACATTTGTGAGGATGTTTTTGTAGCATATTCTGCTTCTATTGTAATTCTATGTGAGCTAGTGTCTTTTCCGCCAGCAGCGTCCCATTTTGCTTTTATCTCATCATAGGTTTGAACATCCTCTTCGTTATCTAAGATGATTTTATGTATTAACATGGGCTCTTTTAAAGATAATAAAGAAATAGTATGCTCCCCTGCTTCTAAATATAGAAAAAGAGGTGTTGTAATATATCCATCACTATCATATACATAGCGTGTCTGCCATTCAGGAGCTTCTACCGTCTTTGGCTTCATGTCATTGCCTTGATTGTCCTTCTCCCATGTTTTAATGGTCACACCATTCTCATTCAGTGACATATTATCTACATTGCTTTGCCAAATCCTTGTAAAATTCACCAATGCCAACTCTTCATAAGGTAATTTCCCATCCACAAAAATACTTCTTTGAATATCTGAGTTTTTACCTTCTACGGGATAATATAAAAGTGACATATTATAAAAACCACTTTTAGGAACATTCACTTCAAATTCAATCAAAGAGTCTTCGCTTGTTAATACACTACTACCACTCATGCCATCATAATCTGCATAAATTTCAGGATTTGTATCTGTATCACTCTCTGCATATCGAACATAATCTCCTGCTCCTATCTCAATCCTGTCTTCGGGATAGGCGCCATCTGAATGTTGTTCCAAGTATTCTTTGTATCCAGGAATAGAATCATCAATGTTATAGGTACTAACAATATTAGAAAATTCATCCATTGACAAAAGCGCTTCAGCATTTGCTTTTAACAAACCACTTGGCAATAACGTTATAATCATTGTTACAGCCAACGACAACGCTGTGATTCTTTTACCGAATCCTCTTTGTCTCATAGCCTTTACCTCTCTTTTTTTGTTTTCTTAGTTTTATTTACGTATAGGATATGTTGAAAAATCCGGCAAATCTTCTAAAGTAATAACATCTGGATCAGAGTATACTTTCTTCAACATAGATTCCTCTGTATACTGCTCGCTTAATGTAAATATGGCAATGTCTTTAGCTACAAACTCGCCACCCCATGTACACCACATTCCCCACATTGCACCATCTCGTCTTGCTAAGTCGGGATCAAACAAACAACCATTTTCAGTCATATATACGAGTTTTTTATCTATACCATAATTAACAGCCTCTAAATATTTAGCTACCTGTGAGGTATATATCTGCTCACCTGGATAAATGTCTTCTCCGATAATATCTACATACTCATCGCCTGGATACCACTCTGCATCCTGTCCATTCCATACCCAAATTAAATTATTAAGCTGATATTCATCTGTTAATATTTCATACATTTTTATGTACAATTGCTTGTATGCATCTGCTCCTGCTGTTCCCCACCAGAACCATCCACCACTTGCTTCATGTAATGGTCTAAAAAGAACTGGTACATCTGCTTCTTGTAACCGCAATAATTCCTCTGCAATTACATCAATATCACTCATAAGCAAATCATACCCTTCCTGATCCTCACCATTCATTATCTTAGCCAAATCAATATTGGTGTGCTCTTTATAAAAACCGCTATACCATTGTCCCGTTAAGTATTTGGTAGGGGCATTCCAATGCCAGCAAAATGTTACAATTCCACCATCTTCCCAAAAGTCAATGGCAAAATCAGTTGCTCTGCTTTTACTACCGTTTTCCACTCTGGATGGTGAATATTCAATGAAATCAAGCCCCAGTACTGCTGGAGTCTTCCCTGTTGCTTTATTAATTATTTGAAATTCTTTTCCAAATTGACCTGTATCACAATTTTGTCCTGATAAAAACTTTTCCCCATAGACATCACATAGATAACTATATAGGCGCTGGGTTGTCTCGGATGCCTGTGCATTACTTAAACCTGCTGATATTTGGTAGATGGATTCATCTATAGGCGGTGTTGCATACACCTCTAACTTGTCAAGGGAAATCCAACCCCAATATTTTAATAAGGTTACCTGATGTGTTCCTGCTGTCATATACACTCTGTTCAAATAAGAACTCACAAAGGAAGAATCCTCTACTGCAACTGTTCCTAGGCGTTCTCCATCTACTTCTACGTAATTATGCTTTTCACCACCACCGCTGGCACTTACAAAATTCAAATCATAAAATCCATCTTCTGGAATTTCTACGGTGATTGTGCAAGTGTCTTCATCTTTTTCAAACCCTTCTACATAACCACTACCTGAAAAAGTTTTACTTTCGTCAGCCGCACTTTTAACGTTGCCTGTGAAGGTTCCATCTTCCGCCTCATACGCACCAATAAGTGTTACTGTATTTGTGCTTTCCCCTGTATTCACTGGGCTTTTACCACATCCAAATAAGCTTGCCCCAACTATAGATGCTATACATAAAGATATAATCTTATTGTTTCTTTTCATAACCCTCTCCTCAATCTATCCATTTAGGTAAAAGCACTTTTTCTTTGCATCACTTCAAAGCACATTCTTCCATTGTGATATGGACACTTCCAAGGTTCTACAATGGGTCTGTTAGGATATGGTTGACCTGACTGTGTAACCTCCCAATACCATTCAGAGCCTTCTCTCTTATCAATAACATTTTCTTTAATAAATTCCCAAGTACTCTTTACTGCTTCCAGATACTCTGTACATTCAGGCTGTTTCTGATAAGCATTTAAAAAGCCCACTAAAGTTTCCGCTTGCACCCACCAAATACGATGATCATTCACAACACCATTTTCACATTCATTAT
>CAZKGP010000137.1:0-6503 GCA_964552225.1 uncultured Acetatifactor sp. | reverse complement strand
AGATTTCACACTAGTCTTGTTCTTAGGGCATCCTTCGTCTATAATGTATGAAGAATAAAAAAGACATTATTAAGAAACTTGAACCAAAGAAAGGGCGATGAATGGCTACATTAGGGATTCCGCAAAATACAATAGCTGTATTAAAGAAATATAATTTTAATTTTCAAAAAAAATTCGGACAAAATTTTTTGATAGATACTCATGTATTAGATAAAATAATAGATTCGGCTGAAATTACCAAGGAGGATTGTGTTCTAGAAATTGGTCCAGGGATTGGCACCATGACACAATATTTGGCAGAGAGGGCACGAGAAGTTGTAGCAGTAGAAATCGACAAAGCTCTCATTCCTATTTTACATGATACGTTATCTGAATATGATAATGTAACCGTTATAAACGATGATATTTTAAAGGTGGATATACACCAAATTGTACAGGAAAAAAATGCGGGAAAACCCATTAAGGTGGTTGCAAATCTTCCATATTACATTACAACACCTATTATTATGGGATTATTTGAAAGTCACGTTCCCCTACAGAGTATAACCATTATGGTTCAAAAAGAAGTGGCAGAACGTATGCAGGTAGGGCCAGGAACAAAAGATTATGGTGCTTTGTCGTTGGCAGTACAATATTATGCCAATCCTAAAATTGTTGCAAATGTACCACCTAATTGTTTTATTCCCAGACCCAATGTAGGAAGTGCAGTGATTCGGTTAACAGCTTATGATGAGCCACCGGTTAATGTAAATGATGAAAAATTTATGTTTAGACTAATTAGAGCTTCCTTTAATCAAAGGCGTAAAACTTTAGTAAATGGTTTGGGCAATGCAAGTGATTTAAACATTTCCAAAGAAATGGTTTCAAAAGTGCTTGAAGAAATGTCCATATCTCCTACCATACGAGGGGAAACATTTACACTGGAACAGTTTGCTGAGTTAAGCAATCGTCTAGACCAATATAAATAATTATGATAGATAAAGACTTAATTCCATGGGGATTGGGTCTTTTTTTATTTTTTAGAAAAATTAATATTGACAAACCAGTCTATGCAGAGTAGACTAAAAGTGTGGTCTATGAGTAATAGACTGGATTGGGAATATTTATATTACTGTGAATAAAAGGCTGGAGGTTATTATGGAAAACTATAAGTTAGCAGAAGGTGAAGCAAGATTTGCGGATATTATATGGGAGAATGAACCAATTACATCTCCGGATTTGGTGAAATTATGTGAAAAGAAATTGAATTGGAAAAAATCAACTACATATACGGTTTTAAAAAAACTATGCGATAGACAAATATTTCAAAATAATCAAGCAGTAGTAACGTCTTTGATTACCAAAGAGGAATTCTATTCTTTTAAAAGCTATCAGTTTGTAGAGGATACCTTTGATGGTTCTTTACCACAATTTATAGCAGCTTTTACACGTCACTCTAAGTTAAAAGCCCAAGAAATTCATGCCATTAAAGAAATGATAGAAAAATATGAGGAGGATACGAATCATGAATGATGCATTTTTTAAGATTTTAAATATGAGCATTACATCTAGTATTATTATACTATTTGTTTTGATAGCCAGACTATTTCTCAAAAAAATATCTAAAAAATTATCCTATGCTTTATGGGCAATTGTTTTATTTCGATTAGTTTGTCCGTTTTCCTTTACCTCATCCCTCTCATTACTTGGAAACTTGGGAGTGCTTCCAGAAGAAAATGGAAATATGGAATATATTCAGGCTGCTACTTATGATGAAAATTTTATGTTAGAGGGTGTACAACTAATTGATGTTGGTGATGAAACAATAGCTAACAATGTGGAGGAAGTTAATGTGAACTTACTTTCCTCAGAAGAGCTTACAATAAAGGAGCCCATACAAGAACGCGTAACTACTCCCAAGGCAGAAGGAATAGATTTCCATTCCATTATAAAAATAAGTGTTCCATGGATTTGGATACTAGGCGTAATGGGATTGTGGATATTTAATGGGTTATCCATAAGAAAACTGATGATAAAACTGAAAAAAGCAGTATGGGAAAGAGAAAATATTTATGCATGTGACCATATTAGTACACCATTTGTGTTGGGAGTTTTTAAACCTAAGATTTATTTACCATCAACTCTTCGTCAGAAAGAGAAAAACTACATAATAAAGCATGAACAAATACACATTAAGCGATTTGACCATATTATTAGAATATTAAGTTTTTTAACCTTATCCATTCACTGGTTTAATCCCTTAGTATGGATTGCCTTTGTGTTAAGTGAAAAAGATATGGAAATGTCGTGCGATGAAAGTGTTATTAAAGTTCTAGGAAATGATATCAAAAAAGAATATTCATTTTCGCTACTTTCACTAGCAACCAAACGTACCGTAATAAGTGGTATGCCCATTGCTTTTGGAGAAGGAAATACTAAAAACAGAGTGGAACACATTTTATATTACAAAAAACCTTCTTTTTGGATTGCTGTGATTGCCTTTATAGGGGTTTTAGTACTTGCGGTTAGTTTGATGTCTAATGGTAGCAATCAAAAGTCTGTATTTGGAATACCATTTGAGGAAACGGGATATGAATTATTAAGTGTAAATAAAAAAGTAAATTATACATACTCTTATGAGGGTAAACAAAGCACTACTGGTATGGAATATGAAGTGGATAAGATTACCAATGCGAAGGATATAGAAAAAATATATAAACTGTTAACTACAAGTGATAAAAATAAAGAAGATTTCCTTAATGTATATGCACACAATAACTGTATGATTTTCAAATTTGATGGAGACGAGGAAGCATCTACCTATTACATGTATACCGTGTATGAAGATACGCCAGATGAATTATTATATTATGTAGCGAACAAGATTCATGGAAGGTGGGAAGTTGAGAAGGATTCTTTTGATGAAATTACACGAATATCAACGCCCCTTTAACTGGTCAAATAAAAAGCGATCTAGTAAAGATTATTGACGTGGATACTGACAGTAAAACACTGCAAGTAATAAGAACAACTTTCTCGGATTATTTGCCAGAAAAATTTACAATAGATTGTAGCAATGCAGAATTAGTGGAACATAAGCATTCAGTAGTAGAGGGAGAACTAAGAGGAAGGATTCCTATTGATTTTGTAGAATTCTCGGTAGGGGATGATATTCAAATAGAGTATGAGGTGGCGGAAAGTGTTCCGGATATTATTGCAGGTATAGATATTATGAAGCTTAATAATGGATGGTTTAGCAAAGAAGTTGGTCATTATAGCTTTGGCTCTTTAGATAGTAATATTTATGCTAGTAATCCCATGGAAGATGTCACTGTTTTGATTAGTAATGAATATTTAATAACTAGTCTTAAGAGAATGCAAGATACTTCTGCAACAACAATGGTAGGCTTTGTCAAACCCATTGATTCTAGTTCCCTAAAATTTAAATCAAGCTGCAAATTTAGACTTTATAATATGGAAGGAAGTACACCTTACCGAGAAGTAGATATTAAAGAGTTTACTGAAAATGTATTAAACAATGAAGTGTTCAAGGACGCTTATTGCAGTCTTACAACTCAGGATGGTACGGTTAGTGAGGCTAATTTATATGCAAGATATATTGAAGGCGGTTTTGATTATATGGGAAATAATTTCTTTATTGATTACAAGCCATTTGATATTATGAGCTTTGAACTCGTTCATTCTTACCAATGTGATATATCTGATATAGAAGGACAGGAACTTGTTTTAGTGTATCAAGGTAATGTTGGAGATGGAGATTGTGGATATGTTATTGTAAAAGATGAAAAAGGCAATGTAATTTATGTTGATTTTGCTCATGTGTCCAAAGTGGGGTGGAATAACATATATCTAGGGCAGTCGGAAGGAAAGGACTATTTGCTTAAGCTACAATTGCAGAACCAAAACAATAGTGGTAGATATGCATATCAGGCGTTTCGATTAGATAAGGATGGAAAAAGTATTCTTTTAAATGGTAGCTCTTTAAGCTTTGATTCCAATACTGCTTTGACAGATAAAAATCCGACATATAATATATGGTTTGATAACATGGAATACTATCTTGAAAATAGCAAATTACTATTAGGTACTCATGAGGGTGTTATTAGAACAGATCCAGTAAATGATATTGAAAGGTATCATTATGATAGCTTGTTTGAAAATAAGTAAATAGAAAAAGCAACAGACTCCTTATACAATTTAAATTATTGTATGAGGAGTCTATTGTTTTGCCCAAAATCTTACATATAGTAGGCATAAGAATACAAAATAACAACATATTGAGTTTTTTCTCATATTTTCTTCGATTTGTTTTTGACATAGGTATGTGTAATATGATAAACTTAGGAAGAAAAAAGTGGGGTATTTTACTCATTTTCAACAAAGTTTTTACAATATATTTAGTGAAATAAACAGATAAAATATAACATAAAGAACATAGACTACACATAGGGAGTGAAATACCTTGGATAAATACGAATATAAAATAAGAGTGGAAGAGATTAAAGCACTAATTACACAAGCAGAATATATACAAGCAGCGGAAATTGCCGATTCAATCGATTGGCGCCGGGTAAAAAGTGTTATGATGCTGTGTACCATAAGTGATTTATATAAGATTAACAGAAGGTATGAGGATGCTCGTGATATGTTGCTGCTGGCATATGACCGTCATCCATCCGGACGAACAATCGTTTATTCGTTGTGCGAATTATCCATTAAAATGGAAGATGTAGTACAAGCGGTAGAGTATTATAAGGAATACAAACAGATTGCACCTAGAGACACTGGACATTATATTCTTCAGTATAAGCTTTATGAAGCTCAGGACGTAAGTTTGGAAGAGCGTATTGCGGTACTGGAAGAATTGAAGGAAAAAGATTATCGTGAAAAATGGGCTTATGAATTGGCCTATTTGTATCATAGAATTGGTTTGGCCTCCAATTGTGTAGAAGAATGTAATGATTTAATATTGTGGTTTGGTGAAGGAAAGTACGTAATCAAAGCCATGGAACTTAAGATGCTCCATGAACCATTAACACCGGAACAGATGGAGAAGTATGAGAATCGCTTTGGAGGAAATTCCTTTGAGGAAGAAATACCTCATAATAATCAAGAAGAATATTATCAAAATAGTGAAGTAGAAGCAAGTAATTATGCGGAAACAGACGATTACGGGGAAACAGGTAATTATGCAGAAGCAAACAATTATGGGGAAATGGGTAATTATGCAGAAACAGACAATTACGGAGAAACAGATAATTACGCAGAAGCAGATAATTATGGAGAGACAGACAATTATACAGAATCCTATAATGATCCTGATGATGAACTGTTAAACGCACCCACAAGCAGAATACCGTCTGATGAAATTGAGATACGAGTGAAAACAATGGATGTTGGGCAATACAATACTATTAATCTGCAGAAAGAATTGGCGGAAGGATTAAAAGAAGTATTAGGCGAGGAAGAACCCCCATCTTATGATACGATTACTCGCTCAATTGTTGCGCCTATGCTGGACTCAGATACAGAGTCATTGGATTTTCCACAAGTGGATGAAGTGGATGAGGTGGTCAATGAATTTGTAGAAGAAATACAAGACTCAGAAGTTTTCTTTGGTGAGACCGAAGATATAAGTAGTATACAGGAATCTATCAATTCAGTATCAAGTGGTACTGGTGAGATTATAATGGAACAGCTCCGTCAAGAGACTCTTGGAATTGTACCTCCAATCGCACCACCAAAATCCATGGCAAATGTGCTTTCAATGGAGTCTGATGGTCAGATTAGTTTGGTTATGCCAGAACTAGACCAAGTTGAGAAACAGATTACTGGTCAGCTTAGTATTGAAGACATATTAGCTGAGTGGGAACGCATGAAAAAAGAAAATGAAGAAAAACGCAAAGAAGATGTCCGTCAGAGAGTAATGCAGCAGACAGGTACCATGTTTACTGATTTTGAAGCCTCTGTCAGAGATGGTTTATTAGAGCAACTTGAAAATAAGAAGAATGGTGAAACTGAGTCTGCACTAGATATATCAGAGGACGTAGAGTTAGAAGTAGAATACACCCAAGATACCACAGAAGACACAGAAGAGCTGGGCGAAGTAGAAGAGCTAGAAGAGTTGGAGCAAGAATCTCAAGAAGAACTTGAAGAACAACAAGAGCTTGAAGAGATAGAAGAGCTTGAAGAAACAGAAGAACTTGAAGAGATAGAAGTATCTGAAGAGATAGAGGAATTTGAAGAGACAGAAGATTTTGAAGAACAAGAAGAGCTCGAAGAGATAGAGGAACTTGAAGAAACAGAAGAACTTGAAGAAGTCGAAGAAATTGAAGAGTTGGAAGAAATCGAAGAGCCTATAGAAGTAGAGGAGATAGAAGAACTGGAGGAAATCAAAGAGTCCATAGAAGTAGAAGATATAGAAGAACTGGAGGAAATCGAAGAATCCATAGAAGTAGAAGATATAGAAGAACTTGAAGAAACAGAAGAGTTAGTAGAAAACG
>CAZKGP010000136.1:0-6584 GCA_964552225.1 uncultured Acetatifactor sp. | reverse complement strand
ACACTTACTGAACAAGATATGGAAACGCTCTTTCAAAGTGTAAAATCTACGCTGAAAGATATGCGGGACAATGGTGGGCGAAATACAGAAAAAGACTTATTTAACAAAGCTGGGGGGTATCAGACAATCCTATCCAATAAGACCTTGAATTCCCCTTGCCCAAACTGCGGTGGCGGATTCATACGTCAGGCATATCTGGGTGGAAATATTTACTTTTGCCCAGAATGTCAAAAAATAATCCCCACTTCCTCTGAACTTCCTCTGTGTCAGTCCTGCTCCATGCCCATGACTAAATCGGAGGATTTCGGAACATTATCTGATGGTAATCAAAGCCATGATTACTGTCATCATTGTTACAAAAACGGAGCTTTACGTGATGGTGTGACCATAGACGAATTGATTGCTGATGTACAGAAATTGATTACTATAGAAGCAGCTCATCCAGATTTGCTCAGTACACCGTTGCTAAAACGAATTACTGAGTGGATGGCTCTGGATAATAATAGTGCAAAAATCGCGGAGATAAGCGATTTATGCAAATATCTTATTGACGGGCAGGATTGTGATTTCACAGGAACCCCTTGGGAAAAAGAATGGCTTTCCGATGGTAAAGTCTGCCATTGTATCGCTTGCGTCGCGGCTCGAAAATGTATCTCTGATATTAAGCTGATGAAAGCATGATAAAACACGACTGTTTCCTACATAAGTCTTTTACTATATCGGAAACAGTCGTATTCTTCTCAATTGTAATCTAGCACTCTTCACTCACAAATACAGTATCCATATCTCTGCAAAGGTGTTGTACTGCAGTACGTCCTGTTAAAGCTGCTACTGGAATTCCACCCGTTGAGTACATGCGCTGTCCCGCAAAATAACAGTTTTCAACATTATCTACTTTGCATGGATACATTTCCATTTTAGAATTCTTTGGAATCAATGTCATCCACGAACCTCTCCACGTCCCACAATAACGCTCATAAGTTAATGGAGTGGCCACATCCACCACCTCCACTTTACCCTCTATGCGTGGGATTTTCTTTGTTATTGCCGCAATCACCGCGTCGGCGAGTTTATTCTTTTCCTCAATATAACGCCCTTGTGCCTTCACGTTTTTCCAATAATCATATGTATCTCCTGCAAGGAGAACAGTTATTGAGGTTTTCCCTTTCAATGAATAGCCCGATACATTCGCGTAGTTATAAAAGTCTATTATATCAAGCTTTTCACCTGCATAAAGTAAAGGCGTGTCAAGCTTAAAGCCATAAGTGTATGGTAAGTCGGTTAAATCAGCATTGATTCCCATTGATACAAAGCTACACGCAACAGGGCGAACGTTTTGACGCATGGTATCCATCCATTTAGCCTTTAAAGGTTTTTCAAATATCCTATTTGCTACCATGGTATCTAGAGTAACAATAACGGCATCAGCCACTATGCGCTGCCCTCCAGCTACCGCCCCAACTGCACGCCCTTCTTCTACAATTACTCGTTCTATAGGGGGTCTTATACTCAATCCTTCCCCCAAGCTCTTCATAGCGATTGACCATGCGCCTCACAAACGGCAGTGAACCTCCCTCTGGAAATCCTGCGCTGTTAGCTGCTTTGTCTGCAAGCGTTGAAATAAGAACTATAGCAAAGTAATCACCTTCACTCATGGCCAAACGGAGTGCATTTTGTATGCCTATGTGTCTAAACTGCCCCACATACTCACTACAAGAAATCTTGTTCAAAGATCCCATTCTTGTTAATGCCGGGATCATGGTAAACAACATGCCAAGCGGCAGGTTACTCTTACGGGTAGTTTTAAGTCCGTTAATGTCATTTACTGGAATAGAAAAATTGGCAAATAAACGCATATCCTTACACATGCGTTTAATGGGCTTTTTATCCTCAGGGGATAGTGAGAGCAGATGGGCTTCAAGCTTATCGGCATCACAATAGAGATTGATATTTGTTCCATCATGATCATAAACGACAAACGATTCTTCAGTAATTATTTTTATATTTTTATGAATGGCACCAATGTTTTTCCAAACCTTATACATAGGCTCTTTTTCACTCGAGCCTGTAAGCCAGTGCATACCACCTTCAAATAAATAATCACCACGTTTCCACGATGTACAGTTGCCACCCGCAATAGAATGCATTTCGTATATTGTAACATCAAATCCACATTGTGCAGCATAAATCCCAGCAGTTAATCCCGCTATACCACCACCAACAATCACTACTTTTTTCATCTATCTCTCCTTCTTAACATATCAATTATCCACTGTACCTCAGGTAAAGGAATATTGGGATTTATAGCAGCATATTGTGCAATTCCTGTTATCGCAACCCAAAAAACTATAGAGAGCGCCTGGGGATTCCCCTCACGTATTGTTCCGTTCTGTTGTCCTGCTTGAATAATAAAAGTCGACTTCTCAACAATATCCATCTTTGATAATAATTCTTTAATGGATTGAGGTGCGACGTCATTACTCAATGCTTGATTCATCAAAACAAACATTTTGGCGCTGAATGAGGATGCTCTTATTTCGTTCAATATGGACTCCACCGCTTTTTCAAAGAACAATAAAGGCTCAGATACATCAAACTTTAAAACCGATGCTGGACCATTAAGGCCCATTTTAATAAGTTCCTCGTAAAGCTTTTCCTTAGATTCAAAATAGTGGAACATCAGCCCTGAACTCATCCCCACATACTTTGCAATATCTGTAATTTTCGTATTTGCATATCCCCTGTGAATAAACAGCTCAAGTCCAGCTTCTAATATTTCATGCCGCCGTTTCTCTTTTTGCTCGGCTCTAATAGACATTTGATTAAACCTCCGTTCATTGAATTCTGATTCAACTATAGTGCTACGACTTTTATTTGTCAAGCAAAATGCTTAAGATTTTTCAACCACAATGAACCACTTGGTTTGAAGCTTATCGTATCTGGTCGAAAACAATTGAATAATTAAAGCTAATCCAACTCATAATAAAGGAAGATATCGTATGCTACAGCATAAGATATCTTCCTTTTAAGCCTCACTATTACATAAAGGATTTATTTCTGCTATTTCTAAAAATAAATCCTAAACATTAGTGAGGCTTCCCCCTATGTGTGACAAAATAAAATGTATGTCACTATACAATTATATATCGAGCGACTCGATATATAAAGCGGAAATTGTGTCATACTAATGTCATAAAATTATTTAGAGGGAAATATTATGATAATCGGGGATTTAATAAAATACATGCGTACCTCAGCTGGTTTAAGCCAAGTTGAATTATCAACTTCATTGGGGATAGCCCAGAACACTTTATCTGGGTATGAAACCAATTATAGTCAACCTAATTATGATATGGTTGAAAAAATTGCCGCCATTTGTGAATTTGATATTGTTTTTGTGGATCGAAACAGTTCTGAGAGCATTAAAACAAACTAATCTGCTCGTATTCTGTCTTATCCACAAATTCCTGCAAGTAAGCAAAACAATCATTGGGATGGTACATGATATTATGAGCCTTGCATGTGTTTCTAAAATGCTCCATCAATTTTCTATTGTTGGGGCTAGGAAGCTCATACGCATTACCATAACTACGGATGTATCGTTCCTTCATTCCTGGAAAATGAATGTCTAGTTTCTTATAAAAGTATTCTCTGTCTCCTTCTCGAAGGGTAAGCCCCATATCAAAGCAAATAATTCCTTTTACTTTAGCTTCAATGCAGTAATCCAGCAATCCTTGAATATTTTCAATGGTATCATTAATAAAGGGTAAAATAGGTGACATCCAAGCAATAGTTGGAATCCCTTCGTCCCGCATTATATTTAGTGCCTCTACTCTTTCTTTTGTGGTACAAACATTAGGCTCTAGTATACGACACAAATCCTCATCATAAGTTGTTAGGGTCATTTGAACCACACATTTTGCCTTTTTATTAATAGATTTTAATACATCCAAGTCCCTTAAAATATCGTTTGATTTGGTTTGTATTGCAAGACCAAATCCATACTGATCAATTAATTCTATACACCTTCTAGTCAGCTTCAGTTCCTTTTCCAAAGGTATATATGGGTCAGACATTGCACCTGTACCAATCATGCATTTTCTTCTTTTGCTACGCAAAGCCTTCTCTAATAACTCTGGTGCATTCTCTTTAACCTCAATATCCTCAAATGGATGATTAATCTGATAACAGGTACTTCTAGCATCACAATAAATGCAGCCATGCAAACAGCCACGATATAGATTCATTGCATTTTTAGGGGAAAGGATTCCTTTCGCTTGTACTTTATGCATTATTTCAACTCCAAAAGACCGCGTACAGTCTCCATTCTTTCTTCAAACTGTAGGTAGAAATCTGCTTCTTGACGATAGGGCTGTATGTAAAATTGCTTTAAAAGATACATATTAAGATTCCTTTGAAAATCATCCTCTTTATTTTCTTGAAATAATTCTTCTATATCATTCAATAAATAATGCCATTGAATAACAAATTTCTCATAAGCTTTAAGATTCGCAGTATCCATCCATTTTGATACCTTTATTTTAGTTCTGTTTTCTTTTTTACATTCATTAATTTGTAGAAAATATTTAAAACTACCATCCCTATAATATCTTCCCAAAGGAAAAAGTCGACAAATTCCAGGTCGAAAGGCATGAATACTGCAGCGGCCCTGCTGATTCAAAAAAGTGCACCGTTCTTGCTCCCCACTCATTTTCAAATTAGGCAGAATAACTCCATCTACAACATTTAATTCAATATTTTCCACCATAAGCTCTTCAAAGGACATATTTAGTCCTGAAGATAAACGAAAAATATCTAAAGGGTCCAATATAATAGAGTTTCCCATTCCTTGGCAGCACGCAGAACAGTTCTCGCAATCATTGCATCCTACTTTCACCATATCATTGGCACTATATAATCGTCCATCTGATATTTCTTCTATACTCATATTTCTTTTCATGTTATATTTCCTTTTTTCTTACCAGCACAATTTCTTTTTGTCCATTATTGCTTTTAAGCTTTCTGTGTAAGGTGCTCTAGCAATTCCATACTCTGTTACAATTCCAGCAATCAGTTCATGGTTCGTTACATCAAAGGCAGGGTTGTATACTTTTACCCCATCTGGTGCCATACGTTCCTTGTACCACATTTCAGTGATTTCTTCTGCTGGTCTTTCTTCAATACATATATCTTTACCAGTTACCGTATTCATATCAATAGTAGAAGTTGGCGCACAAACATACACTGGTATTCCATAGTATTTTGCAACCATTGCTACTACAGATGTACCAATTTTATTGGCTACATCTCCATTGGCCGCCACTCGGTCACAGCCTACATAAACAGCTTGTACCCATCCTTTCGCCATAACAGACGCAGACATATTATCGCAAATTAATGTAACATCTACTCCAGAAGAATGTAATTCAAACGCAGTAAGACGTGCTCCTTGCAGTAAAGGTCTTGTTTCATCCGCAAATACTTTAAAATGATACCCTTTTTCCTGCCCCAAATAGATAGGTGCAGTTGCAGTACCATATTTTGCAGTTGCAAGTTGTCCTGCATTACAGTGCGTTAGAATACCATCTCCTGGTTTTACCAAAGAAATCCCATATTCACCTATTTTTCGACATACTTCTATGTCTTCTTCCTTAATTAGAACAGCTTCCTTATGCAAGATTTCTTTCACTTCAGATATAGACCTTTTTTCATCTACTCCAGCAGTCAAACAAACCTTTTCCATACGATTTAATGCCCATAATAGATTTACGGCTGTTGGACGTGATGAGTTCAAATACTCCTTTTGTTTGCAAAACTCTTCATAAAAAAAACCAAAGTCTTCTGTATCCACCTGTTTCATTAATAGATAGATTCCAAATGCCGCTGCAACACCAATAGCTGGTGCTCCTCTTACCTTTAATAAGTAAATGGCATCCCATATTTCTTGAGCCGTTTTAAGAGCAATAATCTCTGTAGTTCTAGGTAATTTCGTCTGATCAATAATTAAAATAGCATCTTGAGAATCATCAAGTGCTACTGTATCATAATCCATGATATTTTTCTGTTCCTTCATTACTATCGTGTTGACTCCTTCCACATTTCATAACATATAGTATTACGTTTTACTTTATTATCTCAGAAAACTCTGCCTTTGATGCCTTTAACAAATCCTCTGGCTTTAATTCTATTTGTGCTCCTAACTTTCCTCCACTTACTATCATAGTAGGTAAAAGCTGAGCCGATTCATCTATCCTTGTTACATACTGTTTTTTCATACCAATCGCAGTACAACCACCACGAATATAGCCCGTTATAGTATTAATATCTTTTACATGTATCATGGCTATATTTTTCTCACCCACAGCCTTAGCAGCCTTTTTCATATCAAGCTCTTCTGCAATCGGTATTACAAATACATAGAAATTTTTACTCGCACCCTCTGCCACTAATGTTTTATATACCTTTTCATATGGTAATTGCAACATGTCCGCAATTTGTATTCCATCAACGAATTCATCACACTCATAAGTATACTGTGAAAAAGGAATCTTCAAAGACTCCAAAATCCGCATAGCATTTGTTTT
>CAZKGP010000135.1:0-6635 GCA_964552225.1 uncultured Acetatifactor sp. | reverse complement strand
GCTCATTATATGTGCGATATTTTACAGCTAACATACTTTCTGTAAATTTAGTGGCTAGACCTATAAAGGAGGAAATAATCATCCATAAAAGAGCACCAGGTCCTCCAAGAACCATTGCCGTTGCCACTCCTACTATATTACCAGTTCCAATGGTTGCTGCCAACTCTGTCATAAGAGATGAAAAAGATGTAATATCCCCTTGTCCTTTTACTTCTTTATGTGCATCCCTTCCTATAGCGCATTTTAAAGCATACCATAAATTACGTATAGGTAAAAATTTCATTCGGCAAGTTAAATAAATTCCAGTACCTAACATAAAGGTTAATAAAAAAGGTCCCCACACGACATTATCTATTTTCCGTAAAACAGAAGCACATTGTTCCATATATTTCTCCAATATACCCTCATTAGTTAAATATATAGACCTTATTACAAAATTATGAATACAATGTTTTCACAAGTATTCATTTATTTCATATTATACTAATAACAAAAATAAAATATAAGGGGCAAATATGAATGATATTTGTTATAACCAACGTATGAAAGAGCAAATTGATAAATTTCCCGTAGGGATGGCATATGTTCCTTGGCAACAGTTTGACAAAATGTATGACAATTTAGAAGAAGCTTTTAGATACGGAACTATTTTTCCAGAATTAAACAAACCTTTTACTGGAAGGAGATGCGTATAATGAATCAAAAAGAACAATTATTAAATGATATAGGAATTGTAGAATTTATTCTAGTGGAACTTACACTATATCTAGATACTCATCCTACGGATCAAAAAGCCATAGATTTTTTTAATCATTATGCAAAAATTCGCAATCAAATGGTTCATGAATTTTCTCAAAAATTTTATCCGTTAACTATTAATATGGCAGAAAGCAATATGGAATGGAGATGGGGAGCCGCTCCTCTTCCATGGGAAGGAGTATGTTAATTTATGTGGGTATATGAAAATAGACTTCAATTTCCTGTAAAAATCAAAGAACCAAATGCAAAACTAGCACAAGTCATTATTTCACAATTTGGCGGTCCAGACGGTGAATTGGCAGCAAGTATGCGATATCTATCGCAGAGATATTCCATGCCTTATAAAGAAGTTGCTGGATTATTAACGGATATAGGTACAGAGGAATTGGCACACTTAGAAATGGTTGGTGCAATTATTCACCAGTTAACTAGAAATTTATCCATGGAAGAAATTGAAAAAAGTGGATTTGATAAATATTATGTAGATCATACCTTGGGAATATGGCCTCAAGCAGCAGGCGGAATCCCTTTTAATGCGTGTGAATTCCAAGTAAAAGGCGATATTATTACGGATCTTGTTGAAGATATGGCGGCAGAACAAAAAGCTCGTTCTACTTATGATAACATTTTGCGTTTAGTCAAAGACCCTGATGTTTGCGCACCAATCAAGTTTCTTCGCCAACGAGAAATTGTTCATTTTCAGCGTTTTGGTGAAGCACTTAGAATCACCCAAGATAAACTAAATAGTAAAAACTTCTATGCATTTAACCCTGGTTTCGATAGATGTAAGGACTGTAAATAAAATGAAAATCCCCTTTTCATAGACAGTTGAGATTAATCTGCTACGAAAAGGGGATTATTGTATCATTAATTATAATAATCAATCAGCTTTAATAGTTGTACTGCCGAAGCCGCCATTGCGAACACCCTGAGCATCGTCATCAACGGTAATACCGTATTCTATGAATATGCCTTGTGCAAAGCCCTCTCCTGCTTTAATATTGACGGTTTTACCTTCATTTGAGTCATTGGTGATTTTAACAAATATATGTCCTTCATTATCGGAATGGAAGTAATCACTATCAATAATTCCAACAGTATTATTTAACTGTAATCTAAATTTGAATCCCAGACCACTTCTTGGATATAATTTCAGTACCCAGTCCTCTTCCATTTCGACACGAATACCTGTAGGTATTTTAATGGTGGTTCCAGGGGATAGTGTAATATCAAAAGGAGCTTTAATATCATATCCTGCACTGCCACTTGTTGCTCTTGTAGGTAATTCTATTGCCTCATACATACTTAAAATATCTGATTCTGTATATTGAGGGAAATCACCTTGTATTCCTTGTAAAAACTGTTCTTTACTTACTTTGTGAAACTTTGCAATTCTGCGCATAAAAACCTCTATTCTTAATTAGTATGTATTTACTTTCTTTTATTCCTCAAAATCTGGACAATGAATAATTGGATTGGAAGGTTTTTTTTGCTTAATGGAGGCTTGTACATCAATAACTCTTTGATTTTTGCTCCCCTTCCACATTAGTTTAGGGACCTTTTCCTCTATATGAAATTCCCCATCTACTACCACGTCAACTAATGGCATGATAGGTGATGTATAAATATCTTCCCACACTTCTCCTGTATACATCCAAATGGTTTTGGTTGGAAAGTTCTCTTTGATTTCCAGCATAAGCCCTCTTACATCTAAACGATTGGAAGGATGCATGGGATCTCCCCCAGAAAAAGTAATTCCTGATATGTAATCCTTGCTAAGCTGTTCAAACAGTTCTTCTTTAGCAGCTTCGTCAAATAGTAGACCACCATTCAAGTCCCATGTTAATGGATTATGGCATTCTTTACAGCAATGATTACAACCAGAAACCCATAAAACAACACGAAGGCCATCACCATTTAACATATCGTCTTTTGTGATATTGTGATATCTCATTTTTACATGCTCTTCCTTTCCGCAATTTCTGCCATTTTTGCATCGTTTAGCCTGGTGTCTCCATGAACTCGTGAATAAGAAAGATAACCATTCATACGATCAATTTTAGTCAAATTGCGGCTTCCGCATTTTGGACAAACGTCCATTTCAAGTTCTTGATGTCCACAGTCATCACAATACGATAATGATAAATTAACACCTTCATAGAAGCCCATATCCATGGCTCTTCTTATTAATGTTTTTACCGCATCAATATTATAATCAATGGGATATTTTACATATTGAATCTTACCACCATTGCTTAAATCCCAAAAACGATTTTCTAAATCTTGTTTTTGTATAGGAGTAATGTCTTCTGAAACATGACAATGGAAGCTGTTGCTTACATATTCTCTATCGGAAACGCCCTCAACAATACCGTATTTTTTACGGAATTGTTTTACTTGTAAACCACAAAGATTCTCTGCTGGTGTTCCATAAATTGCATAAAGATTACCATCTTCTTCTTTGTATTCAGCTACACGTTTGTTAATGTGCTCAAGAGCCTCTACAGCAAATTGGCCATCTTCCACTAGGGATTTATTGTTATATAACATCTGTAGTTCGTTTAAGGCCGTTATTCCAAAGCTTGCTGTTGCAGCTTTTAATAATGGTTTGATTTTGTCAGTTAATTTTAAATTACCACCTAAGAAACCACCTTCACAATATGCTAATGGGTTGGTGGATGCATGCATTTCACCTAAATATGCATATGTTCTAATATGCAATTGTCTAATTAAATTAAGATAATAATCTAATACATCATAAAAATCTTTGCTTTCTTTTCTAGCTTTAGCAAGTATCATTGGAAGGTGGAGCGAAACTGCTCCAATATTAAATCTTCCTTCAAAAATTGGCATATCATTATCATCAGCAGGATACATTCCACCTTTTTCATACCAAGGTGAAAGGAATGCACGACATCCCATAGGTGAAATAACTCTTTTATACTGTTTATAAATGCTGGCAACATAACCCTTTCCAGTTAAACTTAACCAATCTGGATACATTGTTTTAGCAGAACATTTTACCCCTGCCTCAAAAACATCCTCTAGAGGTTTACCTACACCATGCAGGTTTTCGTCATATAGAAATACAATTTTAGGAAATAGTACAGGCTTTTTGCAGCCTTTTTTACCTTGTCCTTCTCTTCTTACATTTAACATCATTATAGTTGCTAATTTCGCAAATTTACCTGTTCCAGTACCAGCTGTTACAGTAATAAAAGGATAGTCACCACGACTGCTGGCAACTGTATTAAACTTATACTCCCATCCTTGAAATCCTTGCTCATACTCTTTTACTACATCAGCATAAGCCTCTTCCTCAGCAATTTCTTGCTGGATTCCTAATCTTAAATATTTATCTAAACAACGTTTATAAGTTTTCTCTGCATATGGCTCCAAAATTAAATCAACACTTGGAACAGTAAAACCGCCATATTGTTGACTAGCTGCACTTAATACGATATCTCCAATAACATCAAAAGCGACATCAAGGGATTTGGGCTCATTGTACCAAATATTTCCCATTTCAAATCCACCTGAGAGCACATTTTTAACATCAAATAAGCAGCAATTCATTGTATCTCTTCTTGCAGACATATCATGAACATAAATATATCCATCACGACAAGCTTGAATCTCTTCAGTTGTCATAAAGAATTTTTGGTATAATTCTTTATTTAGTTGGTTAAAAATCAAGCTCCTTTTGGTTGAAACAAGAGCAGAATCTGTGTTGGCATTTTCTTTGTCTCCAACATACATAATAGACTGACTCTTTTTATATACATCATCCAGCATCCGTACAAAATCTTGTTTATAATTACGATAATCTCTATAACTTTTGGCAACAATGGGTTTCACTTGTTCCAAAGCACTTTCTACAATATTATGCATAATTGGAATAGGAATTTCATCTTTTTCTAATTCATTAACTTTTGTTACAACATATTCCCAAATATGTTCTTTTTCTTCCTCAGTAAATTGTGTCAATGCTCGATAAGCACTTTTTCCAACAGCACTAATTACCTTTTGCACATTAAAAGGTTCTCTAAAACCATCTTTTTTGATTACATATATAACTCTTTCGGGCTTATATTCTATACCAAAATCAGTGGACTCCGCATTATTATCCTCGATACTAGTACTACTCATTTCGTAATTGCTCCTTCCTATTCTCCCTATACATTTTAATAACAGCAACAAACATCTATCACTATATTATCAAACTATATATTGTGGTATCCCTCTAAAAAAATCTATCTGTAGTGGTTACTCATTAAGTATAAGTAAGTTTCCTATAAATGTCAACGCGATAAAGGCTTACATTTTATACAAAAAAAACATAAAAATTTTAGAAGTTTTTATTCTTATAATTATCCTAATAGGAAATTACTTATTCTTACTGCTTCAATGGCTTTCTGTATTTCTTCAACAGGAAGGACTAATGCAAAACGAACATGATTCTTACCATGTGACCCAAAACTGCTTCCTGGTGTACACAGTATTCCTGTTTTTTCAAATAATTCAAATACAAAAGAAACGTCATCTTTAAAATGTTTAGGAATTCTAGCCCATGCAAACATAGTTCCTTGACTACGTTCTATGCTCCACCCAATATTGGTGAACCCATCGCACAACGCATTTCTTCTTTTTTCATATTCTATCCGTTGTTCATTGATATATGTATCTGGACCCTTTAATGCAGCAATTGCACCATATTGAACTGGTAAAAATGTACCATAATCTATTTGAGAACGTAATTTTTTAAAAGCTTGAATGATTTCTTGATTTCCTACTAAAAATCCCATTCTCGCTCCTGTGTAGTTGTAGGATTTAGAGAGGGAATAAAATTCTACAGCGACTTCTTTGGCTCCTTCAAAGGATAAAATTGACTTTCCTTCTTTTCCATCATATACAATATCCGAATATGCATTGTCATGAAGGATAATGATGTTGTTTTTCTTTGCCCAAGGAATTAACTTTATATAAAAATCATCTGGTGCCGTTTTGCAAATAGGATTTAATGGATAAGATACAATCATCATTTTAGCCTTATTTCCATATTGTGCTTCTATTTTGTCTAAATCAGGTAGAAATTGATTCTCCTGAAGCAAATCATAGGTTTCCATTTTGGCACCAGCTAATGCGGGACCAATGGCAAAAATAGGGTATCCAGGATTAGGAACAAGCACAACATCCCCTTCATTTATTAAAGACAGGCCAATATGGGCAATTCCTTCTTGAGAACCATATACACTCATCAGTTCATTTTCAGATAACTGTACATTATATCTTTGTTGAAAACGTTCTATAACAGCTTCCTTTAATTCTGGTAACTCAACTAAGGCATATTTATAATTTTCTGGATTTTTAGCGGCGTTAGCTACAGCCTCCATAATGTGTGGAGCTGGTGGAAAATCTGGAGTACCTACAGAAAAATTGTATACCTTTGTTCCCTCCGCTTCTAATTGGTTCTTTTTCTCATTTAGAATTTGAAAAATTCCTTCTTCAAAATCATTCATACGCTTTGCAGGTATGATATTCATGTTAACTCCCATCTGTCCGCTTTAGCGGACTTACAAATTAATTTAATATATCAGACAACCAAAGTTTATATTGATGAAAAGTCGATTCTGGCGATAAAATTTCTGCGTCTTTACCAATCCCCGTGAGCCATCCAAAAAATTGACCACTTATTACAATTCTTACTCTAACTCTAAAATAGTCTTCGCTATCTGGTCTGATATCTACATCTTTCCCAAAACGATCTAAGATAACTCCTATCAGTTTATTGGGAAAACGTAAGGTTACAATTTCCTCTTCTCCGCCAAACATACCAAATGTTTGATTTGTATAATCTGCCAAATTAACCTTTTCAA
>CAZKGP010000134.1:0-6650 GCA_964552225.1 uncultured Acetatifactor sp. | reverse complement strand
TGAAATCCCTCAGAAAGCATTTATGAGTGTATTAAAGTTAGATGATAAAAAATAATTCTCTAGAGATTTATGTTCATATTCCTTTTTGTGTAAAAAAGTGCTTTTATTGTGATTTCCTTTCTATGCCAGCAGACCTTTCTGTTCAAGCAGCGTATATGGAAGCATTAATAAAAGAGATATCCGGAAGAAGTAAGGAATATACAGAGTATGAAGTCACTAGTATTTTCTTTGGCGGAGGTACCCCGTCTATTGTAGAAAATAAATGGATTGAATGTTTGATGAATACCATTAAACAGTATTATTTTGTTGCCAAAAAAGCAGAAATTACAATAGAAGTAAATCCAGGAACGACTGACAAAGAAAAGCTACAAGTATTTTACGATTCGGGAATCAACCGTATCAGTATAGGACTTCAATCAACAAATGATGAACTGCTAAGACGTTTAGGGAGAATTCATACTTATGCACAATTTGAAGCTGTTTATTCAACAGCAAGACAAATTGGATTTTCTAATATTAATGTTGATTTAATGAGTGGGTTACCCAAACAAACATTGGAAGATTATCAGAATACCATACAAACTGTTTTACATCTACAGCCACCTCCTAATCACATTTCAGCATATAGCTTAATTGTGGAAGAAGGAACACCCTTTGGGGAGGAAGAAAAAGCTGGAACATTAGAACTGCCAGAAGAAGATATTGATAGGCAAATGTATGAATTAACCAAAGAGATGCTGGAGCAAAATGGCTATCTCCGTTATGAAATTTCCAATTATGCACTTTCAGGATATGAATGTAATCATAACTGTGGATATTGGAAAAGAGATAATTACGTTGGTTTTGGCATTGGCGCAGCGTCTTTAATTCAAAATAGCAGGTTTGCCAATAGTGATAATATTCAAGAATATATCAACAATCCCCTTGCTACACCTCAAAAGCATTTGCTTAGCAAAGAAGAGCAGATAGAAGAATTTATGTTTTTGGGATTACGGCTAGTAGAAGGCGTTAAAAAGGAAGAATTTTATAGCACTTTTGGAATTCCAATAGAAGACATTTATGGTGAAATTATTTCTAAAAATATAAGTAATAATTTATTACTAGATAAAGATGATCATATTTCATTGACCTCAAAAGGGCTGGATATTAGTAATTATGTAATGTCACAATTTCTGCTAGAATATTAATATTGTGAAAATAAAATGTTTTTCATAGTGGAAAGGCACTAATGAACTTGTCCCGTCATAGACTATTCTTAAGAGAGTAATCTTACGGAGGTTATTTTTGAGAACATTTCAAAAACCTTTAACCTCAGGAGAAGAAGCCGAATATATTCGCCTTCTGCAGGAAGGTAGTAAAGAAGAAGCAGACCTAGCTAAAGTTGTATTAATTGAGAGAAATTTACGTTTAGTGGCACACATTGCTAAAAAATATCAGAATGCAGAAGAGGAAATGGAAGATTTAATTTCAATAGGTTGTATTGGACTCATTAAAGCAATCGATACATTTAATGCTGGAAAAGGTAAGTTGTCAACTTATGCATGTAGATGTATTGATAACGAATTACTGATGCTTTTGCGTAGTAAGAAAAAAACTTCAAGAGAAGTATCGCTTTTTGAGCCCATTGGTCAAGACAAAGAAGGAAATGAAATACATCTCGTAGATGTAATTGAACAACAGCAAATTGATATCGTAGACCAGATAGAGCTTAAAAATAATATTATGAAGCTCTTTGATTCCTTAGAAAAATGTCTTGACGAACGAGAAAAAGATATTATTATTATGCGTTATGGACTAAATGGAGCCAGAGAAAAAACTCAAAGTGAAATTGGTGCATATTTAGGTATTTCAAGAAGCTATGTTAGTAGAATAGAAAAGAAATCATTGAAAAAACTAAGAGCAGAGTTTGAAAAGGAAAAAAATACTAAAGTTGGATTACCCAGCTATAAGTGGGAGATACAAAAATAAAGAGGGTTGAGTTATAAGCTCAACTCTTTTTATGTTATATGTGTTGACATAATATGGCAATAAAATGTATATTATTTATATAGTGTTTAATGGGTGAATGCAACTTGTAAGTAAAAATGATATAGGATATAATAGAATAAAGGTTTTCAAAAGTCGCTTGTGCTAGGAGTAACGATATGAAGAAAGCAAAAGAAAAAATTCTTATTATTGATGATCAACAGATTAACCGTGAAATACTAGCGGATATATTAAATCCCAAATATGAAGTTTTAACAGCGAATGATGGGAAACATGGTTTAACATTGCTGTCTAAGTTTGGTGATGAAATATCATGTATTTTGCTAGATATTAGAATGCCTAAAATTGATGGATTTCAAGTCCTTCAAGTAATTAGGCAAAACAAACACTTATCAGATGTTCCTGTAATAATGATTTCTAATGACGACTCCCCAGAAACTGTAGAACGGAGTTTTTTATTAGGTGCAGCGGATTATATAAATCGACCTTTTAATAACTACATAGTAAGAAAAAGAATTGAAAACATCCTTTTTTTACATAAAAAAACACAATCATTAATTGATTTGATTGAAGAACAGGTTTCCGAAAAAGAGAGAAATTATTCAAATATGATAACTTTCTTAAGTGAGTTTGTAGAATTCCGAAATGGAGAATCTGGTAATCATACACTACGTATACGCATTATAACAGAGATATTCTTAGAACATATCTTACAAAAGTATCCTAAATATAAATTAAATCATGGAATTATTGCGGATATCTCGAATGCTTCTGCTTTACATGATATAGGTAAAATTGCAATACCCGAGAAAATTCTAAATAAGCCAGCTAAATTAACAAAAGAAGAATTTGATGTTATCAAGACGCATTCTGCGCAAGGCTCTGATATGCTTGAGCACATGAAACATGACCGCATGTTCCGCTATGCTAGGAATATTTGTAGGTGGCACCACGAGCGCTGGGATGGTGGCGGATATCCAGATGGATTAGTTGGAGAGAATATTCCTCTTTGTGCACAAGTTGTGTCAATTGCAGATGTATATGATGCATTAACTAGTGTACGTGTTTATAAGCCTGCTTACACACATGAAGAAGCAGTTGAAATGATTAACAATGGTGAATGTGGGCAATTTAATCCTATTTTATTAGAAGTTTTAAATGAAATATCTGATAATTTGCAATTAAATATATCCCAAAATAGTATTATGCAGGATCAACTTTTTGATACAGAAGTGATTTCACAAGAAATGGTAGAAACCAAAGATTTTGTTGCAGAACATGATTCCAATGCCATAGCAGATGAAAAGCAAAAATATCAATTTTTTGCATCTCTATGTAATGATGTTATCTTTGAATATGATGTGAAGTCTGATACTGTATTTTTTACAGGAAATGGCTGTGAAAAATTAGATTTGCCTATTAACATGGATGGCGTAGCAATAAAGTCGAATGAGATTAAAACAATTACCCAGAATGATTTAAAAGACCTATTAGAGCTTGCTGGAAAAACAACACCAGCATTTCCGATTGTAAAAGAAGAATTAATGTTGATGCAAGCCAATGGAGAGTACGCGTGGTACGAGATTACAATAAGTGCCCTTTGGACTCAAGATGTGTTGCCTACTCTTAGAGGAATTTTTGGTAAAATTCAAAATATTAAAGAACAGAAAAATGATGACAGTTTCTTAGATAATTATATTGGTAGGGACACCCTTACCAACCTATATAGTCGGGCAACAGCATTACGACTTATCGAACGGCATATTGAAGAACATAGTGATTCATTAAGTGCCTGTGTGATGTTGGATATTAATAATTTTGCTACATTAAATAGTGAAAAAGGGTATACATATGGTGATGGTATTTTGCGTGATATAGCAGATGCCATTAGTAATAATATACGTACAGATGATATTGTAGGCAGAATTGGTGAAGACTTGTATATTGTTTTTCTTAAAGCCATTAGTACGACGAAAGATATTGAACATAGAATGAAGGCTTTGTTTGACGAGTTTGAATCCATTGTACATGAAAATGGTTTGTCCATTTGTGCTGGAATTGCAAGGTTTCCAGATGATGGAATTTCAATGATGGAGTTAATTAATCATGCAGACGATGCTTTGAGAACTGCAAAGAAAGATAAAAATTGTAAATGGATATTTTATGAACAGTTTTCTGGTAATAGAAAAAAAGATAAAGATTAATGCTGTTTAGTATGTAGCGTTAATATGGGGGGACTATGAAATTTATTCAAACAAAGCATTTAAAAGAAGGTATGCGATTGGCGCATCCGATTTATAGTAATGCAGGAGCCATGTTATTTGATAGAAATTCAAAATTAACAAGACCAGCAATTGATAGTGTTATAAAATTTGGACTGCTTGGAGTTTATGTTTTGGAACCGGCAGAACCAGCACCACCAATTACAAGAGAAGACTTGGAATTTGAACGTTTCCAAACAATGACAGTATTTTCAATTCAAGAAGAATTGCGATATATCATGAAGAATAACAAACAAAATAAAATGCCTGTTATTGTTAATAATATTATAAAGCAATATGGTTATTTAGATGAAAAAATTAATTTTTATCAGAATTTAAGAGGTAGGAATGATTTTGTATATAAGCATTCATTAAATGTTGCAATACTATGTACCATGCTTACAAGAGCAATGAATATTAGATTAGAGGAACAACAACAGACTATTATTGCAGCACTTGTACATGATATTGGTAAAATTGCTATTTCTTCGGAGTTAGTAGATAGCGATGAGATGACACAAGATGCGCAAAGAAGGCTTTTACTTGCGCAAAATGATGGATTTGATATCATAGAATTAGCATGTTCAGAGGGGAATAAAATTCGCCGTATCTGCGTGCAAGCAAGCAAATTACAGGCACATCAAACTGTTGGTGATGGCAAAGTTATGGATGGAGCCAAAATATTATTAGTTGCAAATAGATATGATGAGATTACCTCTATGAAACTTGGTGGAGACAGTGGCTCAGAAGTAACGGCAATTAAAGAGTTTTTGGACAATCCTAAAAGATATGATCCAGCAGTGGTAAATGCACTTATTTCATGCATTAATATGTTAATGCCAGGTGTTGGTGTGGAGCTAAATACAGGTGAAAAGGCACTTGTAGTAGTGGAAAACACTCAAAATATCTTGCGATCTGTTGTTTTGAGCTTTAGAGATAATTCAATTATTGATTTATCATTGAGATACAACAAAGACATTCATATTATTGATATTATGAAAACGTTAGATAATAGATATGTTATGGATATGGATACATTAAGTAAAGTTGGATTTTAGTTAATAGAGTTCTCTTGCAAAAGTAATGGAAAAGAGGAAGGTTATGCCCCAAATTGAAGAAATTCTTAAAACCGCAAATGAGCATTGCGCAAGTGATGTACATTTAACCGCTGGAATAGCACCTAAAATGCGTGTTAATGGAACCTTAGTTACAATGAACTATCCTAAATTGAGTCCGGCAGATACATTAGATATTGTTTTAAGTATTATGACAGAAGTGCAAAGAGATAAATTGGAGGAACAAGGGGAATATGATATGTCCCTTACAATTTCTCAACTTGGTCGGTATCGCGTAAATGTTTATAGACAAAGAGGTTCAATTGCACTAGCATTTCGTTTAGTGGGAACCCAAATTCCATCACCTGAAGAAATAGGTATACCTGATTCGGTAATGGATATATATAATGAAACAAGAGGATTGGTTCTGGTGACAGGAGCCAGGAGTAGCGGAAAATCAACTACTCTGGCGGCTATTGTTGACAAAATAAATAGTAATAGAAAAGCTCATATTATTACAATAGAAGATCCAATTGAATTCTTGCATAATCATAAAAAGTCAATGATAAATCAAAGAGAAATCGGAATTGATACAAATAGCTATGTAAGTGCTCTTAGAGCTGCGTTGAGAGAGGATCCTGATGTAATTGTGCTTGGTGAGATTCCAGATGATGAGACTATGAGTGTGGCTATTACTGCTGCTGAAACAGGGCACTTAGTTTTGTCAACGTTACACACAACAGGGGTGGTTAAGACTATTGAGCATGTAATTGAAGTGTTTCCGCCTCAAAAGCAACAACAGATTAGAGTACAATTTTCTAATGTAGTAAGAGCAATTATCTCACAGCAGCTTATTCCTTCGTTGAATGGTGGAAGCAGAGTTGCAGCGTTTGAGATAATGCATGCCAATCGAGAAGTGCGTAATTTGATTAGAGAAGGCAAAAATAATCAATTATTGAATGTTATGCACGAAGAACATAAGAATGGAATGATAACTTTAAACGAAGCGATTGTTCAATTATATCTAGATGGTAAAATTTCCAAAGAAGTTGCAGTCCAGTTTGCACAAGAATCAGAAGTAGTGAAACATAAAACAAAATAGGGGAAGTCATTCTAGACTTTCCCCAATAAGTCTTTAAATTCTATTTTTTCAGTGCACTTGCACAAATTTTCAAACTTATATTAAAACAATAAAATAATAGTAATGAAGGGAGATTTAGATGTATAGTACAATTACATCGGGAACCTTGGTTGGTGCCAAAGCTTATTTCGTTCAGGTAGAAGTAGATATTACTACTGGTCTGCCTGGTTTTTCAATGGTAGGATCATTAAACTGTGAGGTTAGAGA
>CAZKGP010000133.1:0-6682 GCA_964552225.1 uncultured Acetatifactor sp. | reverse complement strand
ACTAACATAGTTGACTCCTATGTGTTAGTATGTATTTTTGAGTTAACAATAATACGCTTAACACTTTTATTTCACACACACTGATTTATTATACATATGAGTTTTTAGTTTGTCAATACATTTTTATGCCATTTCTACTGCAGATTTTATTCCAGTAACATATTCTCTCAATACTGGAGCTGCATCCTTACCATATTGTGCAATGATTCTTACTAAAGAGCTTCCTATAATACAACCATCAGATACTTCGGACATGGTTTTCGCCTGTTCTGGTGTACTAATTCCAAATCCAATCGCACAAGGAACTTCTGTGGATTTACGTATAGTCTTAATAATAGAAGGTAAATCTGTCTTTATTTCTTCTCTCACTCCAGTAGTTCCCATAGAAGAAACTACGTATATAAATCCTTGTGCCCCAGATGCAATTGTTTGTATACGGCTTTCAGAAGTAGGCGCTATCATGGAAATCAAAGAAACATTATGCTGTGACGCTGGAATCTGTACTTCTTCTCTTTCTTCATATGGTAAGTCTGGAATAATAATACCGTCTACGCCAATTTCCTCACATTTTGCAAAGAATTTATCATAACCATAATGAAATACTGGATTTAAATATGTCATAAATGCCAAGGGAATCTGTGAAGTTTCTCTTACTCTTCTTGCAATCTCAAAAACACCATCTGTAGTCATCCCAGCCTTTAATGCACGAATGTTAGATTCTTGTATTACAACACCTTCTGCTGTTGGATCAGAAAATGGAATTCCTAATTCAACTAAATCTGCACCTGCTTTTTCCATTTCTAATACAAAGTCAACTGTACTATCTGCACCAGGATCTCCTGCTGTTATAAATGCAATAAATGCTTTTTTATTTTCATTATTAAATGCTTTATTAATTCTATTCATGGATATCCACTCCTCTATATCTGGCAATTGCAGCCACGTCTTTATCACCTCTACCGGACAAGCATACTACAATACTATCTTCCTTACTATATTTTGATGCATTCTTCTTTATCCAAGCAATAGCATGAGCGCTTTCAATGGCACAAATAATGCCTTCCACTCTAGCTAAGTATTCAAACGCATCTACAGCCTCATCATCTGTGATTGGTACGTATTTTGCTCGTTTGATATCATGTAAATGGGCATGTTCTGGACCAATCCCTGGATAATCCAATCCTGCTGATATTGAGTAAACTGGAGCAATTTGGCCATACTCATCTTGACAAAAATAAGACTTCATACCATGGAATACACCAAGAGTTCCTTTTGCAATCGTTGCTGCATGAAGTTCTGTATCAACACCTTTTCCAGCCGCTTCACATCCAAATAATTCTACTTTTTCATCTGGAATAAAGTGAAAGAACGTTCCCATTGCGTTACTTCCACCACCAACACAAGCTACTACAGCCGCAGGCAGTTTACCTTCTTTTTTTAAAATTTGTTCTCTAGCTTCCTTACTAATAATGCTTTGAAAATCACGAACAATCATTGGAAATGGATGTGGTCCCATAACGGAGCCTAATACATAATGGGTATCTTCAATACGGCTTGACCATTCTCTCATAGTCTCGTTTACGGCATCTTTTAGTGTCATGGTTCCGCTTGTAACTGCATGTACTTTAGCCCCTAAAAGCTCCATTCGATATACATTTAGGGCTTGACGGTCTGTGTCTTCTTTGCCCATGTAGACTTCGCATTCCAGTCCCAAAAGAGCTGCTGCAGTGGCAGTCGCAACCCCATGCTGTCCAGCTCCAGTTTCTGCTATCACTCTGGTTTTACCCATTTTTTTGGCCATTAACACTTGACCTAGCACATTGTTTATTTTATGAGAGCCTGTATGGTTCAAATCTTCTCTTTTTAAATAAATTTTGGCACCGCCTAAGTCTTTTGTCATTTTTTCTGCATAATATAACAAAGACGGACGTCCTGCATATTCATTTAGCAAGGTTGTTAATTCCTCATTAAATGCCTTATCTTTTTTATAGAATTCATAACACTCTTCCAAATGAATTAATTCATTCATTAATGTTTCGGAAATATATTGTCCCCCATGAATTCCGTATCTTCCTTTACTCATCTACCTATACTCCTTTTATTTGCTATTTGAACTGCGCACTTTTTCTGTAAGCTTGCGCATTTTATTTATATCTTTAGTTCCGTCTGTTTCTGCACCTGAACTCACATCAATACAGTATGGAGATACGCTTAAAATAGCATCTTGTATGTTATCAGCATGTATTCCACCAGCCAAGAAAAACTTCCTATTTATATCATTGATATCATTTAATATTTTCCAATCAAAGCTTTGTCCTGTACCTTGACCGTTATCAAGCAAAAGATAATCTGCAGAAGAATCTAGCCATGCTTCTATATCTACAAGTTGTCTTACCTTAATTGCTTTTATTACAGGCTTACGCGTTACAGCCTTAATATATTGTATATCCTCTTCCGTTTCACTTCCATGAAGCTGGGCAACATCTATAATACCATGTTCAAGGCATTTTACAACCTCTTTCACAGGTGCATCTACAAAAACACCTACAGCCACTATACCAGAATTTAATTTTGACTTTAGTTGTTTGGCTTCTTCATAGCTAATCTGTCTACGACTTTTGGCAAAGACAAATCCAATATAGTCAGGCTTAATCTCATTGGCATATTCAATATCTTCGGCACGGAATAAACCACATATTTTTATTTTCATATTATTTATGCTCCATGGATTTTCCAGCTAAATAATCTAGCATTTCTTTTTTGTTATTACTGCGCATAAGGGTTTCTCCAATTAAAACACCATTCGTTCCATTGTCACGAAGAGACTTAATATCTTCTTGTTTGCTCATTCCACTTTCTGATACAAATAGAACAGAATCAGGAACCAGCTTTCTTAATTGAAGGGAATGGTTGATATCTACTGTAAAATCTTTTAAGTTTCTATTATTTACACCTATTATTTTTGCCTTTGCCTCTAGTGCCATAGCAATTTCCTGCTCATTATGAGTTTCTACTAGTGCTGATAAACCAAGCGTTTTTGCAAGATATGAATATTCTATCAACTGTTGCCTAGACAAAAGGGAGCAAATTAGTAAGATAGCATCTGCCCCCATCACTTTTGCTTCGTAAATCATATATTCATCTATGGTGAAATCTTTTCGTAACAATGGAATCTTCACATTGTTACGAATATCACTTAAATACTGGTTACTTCCCTGAAAAAAATATGGTTCTGTTAAAATAGAGATAGCATCTGCTCCTGCTTGTTCATATTCCTTTGCAATATCTATATAAGGAAAGGATTCAGCAATAATACCCTTTGAGGGGGATGCCTTTTTTACCTCGCAAATAAAACTAATTTCATCTTTTTGTAGGGCTTTCTCAAACGGAAAATTTGGTTCGCAATTTAAATCTGCCACTTGGGATTTTAATTCCCTTAAAGGGATGGTTTGTTTTAATGCTTCTACTCTTTCTTTCGTCTTTAAAGCAATTTTTTCTAATATCATATGAAACCTATACCTTTACGTTTATTTTTGTTGATTAGAAAGGGCTATAAAGTTTTCTAACAATTGTAGTGCCTTTCCATTATCCAACATTTCTTCAGCTATTTTAACACCTTCTGCCATACTGTTTGCTTTATTCGCGATATAGATTGCAGCACCAGCGTTTAAAACAACTGCATCTCTTTTGGGGCCTTTTTCACCACTTAGAATAGCTCTAGTAATAGCTGCATTCTCTTGTGCTGTTCCACCTACCAATTCCTGTTTATCACAAAATTCCATGCCAAAATCTTCTGGTGTAATAGTATAAGTATGAAATTGACCATCGTTTATTTCACAAACAGATGTTGGAGCACTCATTGATATTTCATCTAAACGGTCTTGGCCAAATACCACCATTCCACGTTTTACTCCAAGGTTAGACAAAACTTTTGCCAGTGGCTCAACCATACTTTCATCATAGACCCCCATAATCTGCATATTAGCACATGCCGGATTGGTTAATGGTCCTAAAATATTAAATACAGTACGAATTCCAAGTTCTTTTCTAATAGGTGCGACATACTTCATTGCAATATGATATTTTTGAGCAAATAAGAAACAAATCCCGATTTTTTCTAACATTTTACGGCTATCTTCTGGTTCAAGCATAATGTTTACGCCTAGCGCTTCCAAACAATCTGCTGCACCAGATTTACTACTAGCTGCACGATTACCATGTTTTGCAACGTTTATACCTGCTGCTGCAATCAAAAATGCTGCTGTTGTTGATATATTAAATGAATTAGAACAATCACCACCAGTACCAACAATTTCTAACACATCAAATTCATGTTCTAGTTTCGTACAATGATTACGCATTTCTTCAGCAGAACCTGTGATTTCATCTACGGTTTCACCTTTTAAACTTAAAGCTGTTAAATATGCACTTTTTTGAACTTCACTTGCAATGCCACTCATAATTTCATTCATAACTTCTTTGGACATTGTATATCCAATATCTTCTTTTTTTGATAACTTTAAAATCGCTTCACTAATCATAATAATTCCCTCTCGTTTTCAAATTTTATTTAAAAAATTTTCAATTATTTTCTTACCTTCAGGTGTTAATACAGATTCAGGATGAAACTGAACTCCATAAATAGGGTACTTGTTATGCTCTACTGCCATCACTTCTCCATCAGTGGTTTGTGCAGTTATCTTTAACTCCACTGGTATAGTTTGTGGATTAACGGCTAATGAATGGTATCTAGCAACTATCATGTCTGATTCCATTCCGTAGAACAGTTTACTTGTGTTGTCTAATGTAATGGTCGATTGCTTTCCATGCATTAATTGTTTGGCATAAGTAACTTCTCCACCAAAGACCTCACAGATGGCCTGATGTCCTAAGCAAATCCCAAGGATTGGTATTTTGCCAGCAAGTGCTTTTATAACTCCCTCACAAATACCTGCCTCTGAAGGACGTCCTGGTCCAGGAGATATCACAATATGGGATGGGGTTAATTTTATAATCTCATCTACACTCATTTCATCATTCCTAATTACTTTAATATGGGAACAAACAGAACCTAGTAGTTGATATACATTGTAGGAAAAACTATCGTAATTATCTATTAGTAGTATCATAAATATAATCCCTCCTGTGCTGTTTTCACTGCATTTACCACTGCGGCAGCTTTTTGCAGACATTCTTTATATTCTTTTTCAGGTATACTATCAGCCACAATACCAGCTCCTGAACGGATAAATACTTTATTGTTTTTGGAAAATGCTAAGCGAATTGCGATACACATATCTAGTTCACCGCTAAAGGATAAATACCCGATTGCCCCTCCATAAATACCACGTTTATTATTTTCTAATTCGTTTATAATCTCACAAGCTCTTAGTTTTGGTGCACCTGATAATGTTCCAGCAGGCAAAATTGCATCTACTGCATCAAGAACATTTTTATTAGCGGCAAGCTTACCAGTTACGGTAGAACCAATATGCATAACGTGTGAAAAACGTTCTACAGACATATAATTTTCAACAGATACACTTCCAATTTCACTGATTTTGCCAATATCATTTCTTCCCAAATCAACTAACATATTATGCTCTGCTAATTCTTTTTCATCTTTTAGTAAATCAGCTTCTAATGCAATATCTTCTTCCTCTGTCATTCCTCTTGGTCTAGTCCCTGCTAATGGAAATGTATATAATTTATCTTCTTCTAACTTTACTAAGGTTTCAGGGCTTGCACCTATAATTTCACCATCATCACCAGAGAAATAGAACATATATGGTGAAGGATTGGTTGTTCTTAAAACTCGGTAAGCATCTAAAAGACTGCCTTTCATTTTGGCCTCTAAACGATTTGATAAAACAACTTGGAAAATATCTCCTTCTTTAATATAGTTCTTTGCCTTTTCTACCATTTCGCAATATTCTTCTTCTTGAAAAAGTGAGGTGAATTCTGTTTCTAATTTTAGTGCGGGGTTTTCTGCTTTCTCACCATTTTGAATGAATGATGCCATACTTTCTAAATCTAAAACGGCTTTATTATATGTGGTTTCAATATTATCTGTTTTAATATTTGCTATTAAGATTATCTTTTGCTTATAGTGATCAAATGCAATTACCTTATCAAATAACATTAAGTTCACATCTTTAAATCCATCCTCATCTTTGGCATCTAACTTCAAAGTTGGTTCACTGTATTTAATGTAATCATATGAAAAATATCCAACTAGCCCTCCAGTGAATGTTGGCAAGTAATCTAAAACTGGACTTTTGTTTTCTTCCATGATTTTACGAATATACTCTTGAGGATTTCCTTCATAATGTTGTGTAGTCATGGGTGTTTGAATATCAATACTTCCATTATGACAAGTCAATTCCATTACTGGACTATAGCTTAAAAAAGAATATCTTCCCCAGCGTTTATCTGCCTCTGCACTTTCAAATAAAAATGTATGTCTGCTTATCTTCTTCAATTTTTGTAATACATTAATTGGTGTAATAGAGTCTGCAAATAATTCCATACTAACAGGAATAACACTGTACTTTCCAGTTTGCTCTATTTCTTTAACTCCTTCTAACGTTGGCTGTACTTTCATACCCATATCCTCCTTTTTTTATGAAATCAAAAAATCCCGCCCATGACAGAAAAAATAATTCTGTCAAGGACGGGATAT
>CAZKGP010000132.1:0-6692 GCA_964552225.1 uncultured Acetatifactor sp. | reverse complement strand
TGATTCCAGAGGCATCAGAAGGAGAACATAGTGATATAGGTACCATTGGTTTTGCCATTGGATTCGTGGTGATGATGATACTTGATGTTACATTGGGTTAAGTGTGGAAAGTTATGACAAACGATAAAGAATTGCAGCAATCAAAAAATAGATTTCGTGATTTGGCGGATAAATCTTATGCTCAAAGTATATACACTTTTTCTAGCTTTTTGGGGTTAAGTGAACAGGATGTTTTTTGGAGTATGGAAGGGGAGTTACGTCATGTACCGTTCCAGCTATGGGGAGGGAGTGACAATACTGACCGCAAAATAGTACGGTTTGGTTCAAAAGAAGAGCTTGGTTATGAACAGCCTTACCCTATTGTATGTGTTCATATTAAACCATTGTTAGAAAAGTTTGCAGATGATTTTTCTCATAGAGATTTTTTGGGAGCGCTTATGAATTTGGGGATTGAACGAAGTACCATAGGTGATATTAAGGTGGGAAAGCGAGAGGGATATTTATTTTGCATGGATACGATAGCAGAATTTATATGCGAAAATCTGACCCAAGTAAAACATACACATGTTAGGTGTGAAGTAGTAAGTGAATGGACTGAATTACCAGAAGATATACCGCTACCACAGGAGGTTTTAGTATCTTCTGAACGGATTGACGCTTGTGTAGCTAAGGTTTATAATAAGTCAAGAAACGAGGTTTTAAATTTATTTCGAGCAAGTAAAGTATATGTGAATGGTAAGCTTTGCGAAAGTAATTCAAGGATGCTCAAAAAAGATGATGTGATAAATGTAAGAGGATTTGGAAAATTTATTTACAATGGGATAAAATACGAAACCAAGAAGGGCAAATTGTCAGTGCAGGTAGCGGTTTATCGTTAAAAGTACGAAAGGGTGGAGTAATGTATTCTTATACTATAATTCAATGGTTATTTTTCTTTTATTTTTATTGCTTTTTCGGTTGGTGCTTTGAATCTACCTTTGTATCAATAAAAAATAAAAAATTAGTTAATAGAGGATTTATGCGTGGTCCATTTCTTCCTATTTATGGTACAGGAGCCATTATGATGTTGGTCGTATCTATGCCTTTTCAAGGCAACATTTTCCTAGTATATATAGCAGGTTGTATTGGAGCAACAGCATTAGAATTTGTAACGGGCATTTTGATGGAATCTCTTTTTAAAATAAGATATTGGGATTATTCTAATCAAAAATTCAATTTGTACGGTTATATTTGTTTGTCGTCTAGTTTGGCGTGGGGTGGACTTACGATTTTGATGACAAGTGTTGTTCATAAATATGTCGAAGTAGTAGCATTTATATTACCTCAACACTGGTTGACAATAATCACTTTAGTTCTGACCGCTTTCATCTGGGCTGACTTTGCACTTTCTTTCAGAGCAGCAATGGATTTGCGTGAGATTTTGGTCAAATTGGAAAAGGCAAAAAAGGAACTGGAACATATTCAAAAGCGATTAGATGTAATTATTGCGGTTACCAGCGAGGAGCTAAGTAATCGAAAAGACGGATTGACAGAAAGCATTGGATATAAAGTAGAGGATTTGAAACGCAGTATAGAGGATAAGTTGGATATGATTAAGACATTGTCCATTACTAAATCTAATGATATTTCAGAAGCACTAAAAGAAGAGATTAAAGAATTACGTTTCCGGTTCCGTGTAAATGTAGAGATTAGAAATAAATTAAGCCGCTTAAAGAACTTCTATCATAAAAATATGATTCGTTCCAATCCGACTATGAGTTCCAAAAAATTTAAGGATGCACTGGAAGAATTAAAACGATTATTGAATTTAGATAAATAATTTATCAAAAAATCTTGACATTTATCTGAAATAAGATTATTGTAGTTAACAGGAAGAAACACTTCTACATTTTAATATGTTTTATAAACCTATGAGAAAGAGTAGTAGACATAAGGGAATATTTCAGAGAGCTGTCGGCGGTGGGATGACAGTATACAAACTTACGTTGAATGGACTTTCGAGGCCGACCTGAAGTGATTATAGTAGGAGTCGGCGGGATTCGGACCCGTTATCAAGCCGATGTGTATGACAGTACATAGAACAAGTGGACATTAGTCAATTTGAGTGGTACCGCGTTAATATTTATGATATTACCGCCTCAAATGCGTAACAGCATTTGAGGCGTTTTTTTTGTAAATAAATGATTGCTTGGTACTTACTAGAGGAAGAGGAGATTATTATGAAAAGAAAATTATTGGCACTTATTTTAACAGCAGTAACAGCAACAACTTTATTAACAGGATGTGGTGCAGCTAAAGAATATACCATTGGTATTTCACAGTTTGCAGTACATGGTTCCTTAGATAACTGTAGAGAGGGCTTCTTGGCAGGTCTTGTTGAAGAAGGAATTGTAGAGGGCGATAACTTAACTGTAGAATATATTAATGCTCAGGCTGAACCTGGTACAGCAGCTCTTGCGGCAGATACTTTTGTAAGCAAGAATGTGGATTTAATCTGTGCAGTTGCAACACCTAGTGCAATGACTGCATATAATGCAGCTATGAATACTGAAATTCCAGTTATTTATACTGCAGTAACAGATCCAGTAGACGCAGGTCTTGCAAATGAAGATGGTACTTCTGTTGGTAACATAACTGGTACATCAGATGCATTGGCAGTAACTGAACAACTTAAAATGATTCGCGAAATATTGCCAGATGCTACTAAAATTGGTATTATTTATACCACAAGTGAAGCTAACTCTATTAGTACTATTGCACAGTACAAAGAAGTAGCTGGTGAATATGGTTTTGAGATTGTAGATTCTGGTGTAACTGCTATGTCAGAGGTAGCATTAGCAGCAGCTGATTTGGTAAATAAGGTTGATTGTATTTCTAATTTAACAGATAATACCGTAGTAAGTGCATTGCAGACAGTTTTGGAAGAAGCGAACAAGAAAAACATTCCAGTATTTGGATCAGAAATAGAGCAAGTTAAATCAGGTTGTGTGGCTTCTATGGGACTTGAGTATTTTGAACTTGGTAAAATAACAGGTAAGATGGCTGCTAAAGTTTTAAAAGGAGAGGCAGAAGCTTCTGCTATGAACTATGAAATAATTACAGAACCTAGTCTTTATATTAATAAGGCTGCAGCAGAAAAAATTAATCTTATTATTTCAGAAGATATGGTAACAAAAGCGCAACAAACTTTTGATGAAATTATTGTAGAATAGTGTGAGACATAGACTGTTTGTACGATTTGAAGTAAGAAAAGGATGGATGTAAAAATGTCATTGTTAATTAGTGTTTTGGAACAAGGTATGATATATGGGATTTTGGCTTTAGGTGTATATATTACCTATAAAATTTTAGATTTCCCTGATTTAACAGTAGATGCCAGCTTCCCTTTTGGCGCGGCTATTACTGTTCGCATGATTGGTACAATGGGAATTTCTCCTATTTTAACTTTGCCCATTTCTTTTATTGGTGGAGCATTGGTAGGAATTTGTACCGGATTAATTCATGTAAAGTTAAAGGTAAGAGATTTATTGTCTGGTATTATTATGATGACTGGGCTGTATACCATTAACCTTTGGACAGCAGAAAAGGGATATGTTGCAATTTTTAATAAAGAAACTATTTTTGACAATGGCTTTATAAACTCCATATTTCCACCTTTTCTAACTGATTATAAAAAGTTAATTATAATATTTGTTATTACAATGTTTGCTAAATATTTACTTGATCTTTACCTTGGTACCAAGTCTGGATTTCTTCTAAGGGCAGTAGGTGACAATGATACTATTGTAACAAGTTTAGGTGTGGATAAAGGACTTGTTAAAATAGTTGGTTTATCCATTGCTAACGGCTTGGTATCCTTAAGTGGCTGTATCTACGCCCAACAACAGAGAAGCTTTGAGATTAGTATTGGTACTGGTGCTGTTGTTATTGGTTTGGCAAGTGTAATAGTAGGTACAAGTTTATTTAAAAAGGTAACAATTTTACGAGTAACAAGTAGTGTTGTAATTGGGTCAATCCTTTATAAGGGCTGTGTAGCATTGGCAATGTACTTAGGAATAGATCCCAATGCTAACAAGTTGGTTACCGCAGCAATGTTCTTAATTATCTTGGTAATGAGCATGGATAGGAAGAAGGTGAAGTAAATGTTGGAATTAGTGAATATTAGTAAAAATTACAATCCTGGTTCTATCAATGAATTATGCCTTTTTCGAGATTTTAACTTTACCGTAGAGGAAGGCGAATTCGTATCTGTTGTGGGAAGTAATGGTTCTGGCAAAACTTCTATGTTAAATATTGTTTGTGGAAGCATTGATATTGATTATGGTAAAATTATTGTGAACAATGAAGATATTACAAGGGAAAAGGATTTTGTTCGTCAACGTAGAATTGGTAGAGTATACCAAGACCCCTCTAAAGGAACTTGCCCTAGTATGACCATATTAGAGAACATGTCCATTGCAGATAATAAAGGAAAACCTTTTAATCTAGGACGTGGCGTTAATAAAGGAAAGGCTAAATATTACCAAGATTTACTTCGTCCATTGAATCTGGGATTAGAAGATAAATTAGGCGTACAAGTTGGTTCGCTTTCAGGTGGGCAGCGCCAAGCATTGGCACTTCTTATGGCGACTATGACCCCAATTGATTTTTTGATTTTAGATGAGCATACAGCAGCACTAGATCCTAAAACTGCAGAAATTATTATGGAATTAACGAACCAAGTAGTACAAGAGAAAAAAGTCACTACGATAATGGTAACTCATAATTTACGTTATGCAGTAGAGTATGGAAACCGTTTGGTTATGATGCATGAAGGAAATGTAATAATTGATAAATCTGGTGAAGAAAAAGAACAGGTTAAAATTGAAGAAATTATGGATATATTTAATAAAATTAGTGTAGAGTGTGGGAATTAAAATCTTGATATCATAATATGAATTTGATATAATACTTTAATATGGAATTGCGAGTTATTTGATTGACATTAGAGAGGATTCATATTATGGATAATTATATTATAAGTTGTTGTTCCACTGCAGATTTAACGGCAGAACATTTTTCAAACCGTAACATACATTATGTTTGTTTTCACTTTGAGTTAAATGAAAAGCAATATTTAGATGATTTAGGGCAGTCTATCCCTTTTCCTGAGTTTTATGAAGCTATGGCCAATGGCGCAGATACCAAAACATCTCAAATAAACGCAGAAGAATTTACTGAATATTTTACCCCCTTTTTAGAAGAAGGCAAAGATATTTTTCATGTAACGTTATCTAGTGGAATTTCAGGAGTAGTAAATTCTGCTATGGTGGCAAAGGAGGAGTTAGAAGAGAAGTACCCAGATAGAAAAATCTATATTGTTGATTCCTTAGCAGCTTCTTCTGGTTATGGTTTACTGATGGATAAGCTTGCAGACCTTCGAGATGATGGTATGGGAATTGATGAGCTACATGATTGGGTAAACAATCATAAATTGTACTTGCATCATTGGTTTTTTTCATCAGATTTAACTTTTTTTGTAAAAGGCGGCCGCATTTCTAAGACTGCTGGGGCAGTAGGAACCGTTCTTAATATTTGCCCAATGTTAAATGTTAATAATTTAGGCTGTTTGATTCCACGATATAAGATTAGAACTAAGAAAAAGGCCATTCATGCTATTGTAGACAAAATGGAAGAGCATGTAGAAAATGGATTAGACTATTTTGGAAAATGCTATATCTCTCAGTCCAATTGCTATGAGGATGCTAGAGCTGTAGCAGATTTAATTGAAGAACGATTTCCTAAATTAAATGGAAAAGTAGAGATAAACTATGTTGGCACGACAATTGGAAGCCATACAGGTCCTGGAACAGTTGCTCTCTTCTTCTGGGGAGATGAGCGGCAGGAATAAATTAAATAGTAGTAGTTAAAGGCAGTTTCTTGATTTAGAGAAGCTGCTTTCTCTTTTATTCTCTTGTATTTTATACATGTCCTATGGACTTGCGGAATAAGATGTAATATAAACTTATTTTGGAGGATAGAAATGTTTGACCTTTTTGATTTGGAAAGTAGTCTTGGTGGTAGAATAAAATCGGTTCTTATTTTAGTATTAATAACAGTGATTCTTACATACCAAGGAGAAACACAAAATCGGGGAGAACAAATGGTAGACAGTGTGAGTGTATTTACAGAGTTGCAGAATCCCATAGACTATCATTTTCGCAATGTAATGTTTGATAACACACGAGAAGACAAGATTTTCTGGGCCACTGTCTACCTTGAATGCTGGGAACAAGAATTATTAAATGGATATAATATTTTACAAAGTAAGGCATATCCAGAACTGAGTTATCCTGAAGAATATGTAGATGCTTCAAGAGAACATTTTATAAAATACGCGGAATCCCAAAGCTGGATGGAAACGTATTATGAACATGGTGATTCCTTTTTTAATGGTGAACCAGTGACGACTGAGCAAATATACAATAAAGCCGAAATCATTCGTGAACAAGCACTTAACATTTACAATATGTTAGGAGATATATCTGGATTTGTTTTTAATGCTTCCGACTATTTTTCTTTAGACTAAGCAGTAAAATGATACCTGATATGGCACCTAAGAATAAAAAAGATTGAATCATTGGAGCAAAGTTATAATTGCCACCTTGCCAAAAATCAACAAAGTCTTGGCCAATATAAGTCATTGGCAAGGC
>CAZKGP010000131.1:0-6809 GCA_964552225.1 uncultured Acetatifactor sp. | reverse complement strand
ATTAAAAATGTATTAGCATGTAATCAAAATAATTATTATGAATGGAGATTTGGGAAAATTCGTTATACTAAAAAGGGAAGTGGTACCCCTCTTGTTTTATTACATGATCTTACCATAGGAAGCTCCTCTTATGAATATCATAAGTTGATTGATAGTCTTTCTAAAAATCATGAAGTTTATGCAATTGATTTATTAGGATATGGTCTTTCTGATAAACCAAATATAACTTATACAAATTATCTATTTGTACAACTAGTTACTGATTTCATTAAAAACGTGATTGGTCGGAAAGCCAATATAATTGCATGTGGTGATTCTGCACCAATAGCAATTATGCTCTGTCATAATGATAGTGAAGTAATACACAATTTAATTGCTATAAATCCACAAAGTTTATTTCAATTAAATCAAATACCATCAAAGCAAACCAAAATTTTAAAAATGCTTATTGAAACACCAATTATTGGAACATTCATCTATAACTTGCATACGAACGAAAGAGCATTTACAAAATTATTTCATGAAAAACTATTTTATAACCCTAATAATATAGAAGAAAATGATATTATATCTTATCAAGAGGCAGCACATTTATATGATTTTAATTCAAAATATACTTACTGTAGTTATGTTGGTCGATATACAAATGCAAATATAATTCATGCTTTAAAAGAAATAAATAATAGTATTTATATTATTGCAGGAGATTGTAAAGAGGATAATCATACTATTATAGAAAACTATAAATATTATAATAATGCAATTGAATACGTATATATTAATAAGACCAAACAGCTTCCTCATCTTGAGAAACCAAATGTTGTATTAAGACATATTGAAACATTTCTAAATTAATAAAAATCCAAGAGAAGAATGCAAAAGACGCATTCTTCTCTATTATTATTTTTTAATTATATTAAAGGTTCCTTAGATGGTAAACCTGCTTTTCTAGGATAATTTTTTGGTGTACCCTTAATTTTATTGATAACAAATAAATTTCTTTGATAATCAGTATCAGGAAGTAAAAATTCTATTTGCTTATCCACCTTACCTCCCAATATCTTAATTGCTTTTTCAGATGTTTCAATTTCTTCAACAAGCTTCTCAGATTTATAGGAAATAAATTTACCTCCTACTTTAACAAAAGGAAGGCAATACTCAGATAATGTAGATAAATTTGCAACTGCTCTAGATACACTTAAATCAAACTTCTCCCTTAACTTATCTGGTTTAGCATAATCCTCTGCTCTACCATGAATGGTTTCAATACCAGTTAGTTCCAACTTACCTATTACATCATTCAAAAACTTGATTCTCTTGTTTAATGAATCAAGTAATGTTACACGCAAATTTGGAAAAGCAATTTTTAAAGCAAGCCCAGGAAAACCTGCGCCAGTTCCAATATCAATTAAAGAAACTTCTTGAGTGATGTCATATGCTTTTATTAATGATAAACTATCAACAAAATGTTTTTTCATAACTTCATCATATTCTGTAATAGCAGTAAGATTCATCACCTTATTATACTCTACAAGCATTTCATAATATATAATAAATTGCTGTAGTTGATTATCTGATATAGAGATTCCTAATTCCTTTAAATCTGATTCAAACTGTGTTGTATTGTATTTCTCCACTTTGCACCTATTTTCTATTATATTGTTCCAAGTATACTAATAATACTGACACATCTGCAGGTGAAACACCTGATATACGAGATGCTTGTCCAACGGAAACTGGTTTGAATAACTTTAGCTTTTGACGAGCTTCTAATCTCAATGATGATATATCATCATAATCAAGTTTTTCAGGAATTAATCTTTTCTCCTGTTTTTTAAATTGTTCCACTTGCCGTTGTTGTCTTATAATGTAACCTTCGTATTTTAATTCAATTTCAACCTGTTCAATTACATCCTTAGGCAAAGGTTCTCTTCCATGATCTATCTCTGCAAGTATTTCATAATTAAGCTCAGGACGACATAATAGCTCAGCTAAGCTTGCTGCTGTCTTTAAGCTAGAACTTTCATGAGAGTTCAAAAAATCTTGAATTGTCTTATTTGCACCGACCGAAGTTTTTTTCAAACGTTCCATTTCTTTCTGAATTAGAGATTCTTTCATTAGTAAGGCTTGATATTGTTCTTCAGTTATAAGACCTGCCTCATATCCTTTTTTACGAAGGCGTATATCAGCATTATCCTGACGAAGCAGAAGACGATACTCTGCCCTTGATGTCATCATTCTATAAGGTTCATTATTATCCTTTGTTACTAAATCATCTATTAAAACACCAATGTAACTTTCGGAACGATCTACTGTAATAGGCTCTTTCCCTTTTATATTTAGGGCCGCATTCATACCAGCCATGAATCCTTGACAAGCTGCCTCTTCATAACCACTACTGCCATTGATCTGTCCAGCACTATATAATCCCTTTATATTTTTGAATTCAAGTGTAGGATTAAGTTGTCTTGCATTAATACAATCATATTCTATTGCATAAGCATTACGAACTATTTTAGAATGTTCTAGTCCTGGTACGGTTCGATACATTTGAATTTGAACATCCTCTGGTAAAGAAGAAGACATACCACTAATATATACTTCATTTGTATATAAACCTTCTGGCTCAATAAAAACTTGATGTCTTTCCTTGTCAGCAAATTTAACAACTTTATCCTCAATTGATGGGCAATATCTTGCACCTGTCCCCTCAATAATCCCAGTATACATTGGAGAACGGTCTAGATTCTCCCTTATGATATCATGGGTGTTATGGTTGGTATAAGTAAGCCAGCAAGATACTTGCTCTTTTTGAATGGCATCTACGTCTGTTGAATAAGAAAATGGAACAATTTTTTCATCACCTAATTGCTCCTCCATTACAGAAAAATCTATAGAGCGTTTATCCATACGTGCAGGTGTACCTGTTTTGAAACGACGAATTTCGATACCTAATTGGTTCATTGATTCTGTTAAATGATTCGCCGACTGTAAACCATTAGGACCTGTATAAGTTATTGTTTCACCGCATAAGCATCTTGCATTTAAATAGGTTCCTGTACAAAGTACTACAGCTTTACATTCGTAAATTGTACCAGTGAAAGTTTTAACTCCTACAATTTTGTTATTATCATCATCTATATTTTCCCATAAAAGATCACATACTTCACCTTGTTTAATAGTAAGATTATCTTGTTCCTCAAGAACCTTGCGCATCGTATGAGAATACTCTGCTTTATCAGCTTGGGCACGTAGTGAATGAACGGCAGGGCCTTTAGAAACATTTAGCATTTTGGATTGAATAAATGTTTTATCAATATTTTTACCCATTTCTCCGCCCATTGCATCTAATTCTCTTACTAAATGACCTTTAGAAGATCCACCAATATTAGGATTACATGGCATTAATGCTATGCTATCTACACTAACTGTAAATATAACAGTTTCTAATCCTAATCTTGCACTTGCTAATGCTGCTTCACATCCAGCATGACCAGCTCCAATAATACATACATCTACTTTTTCTTTGTATATAGACATTTATTAACCATAACCTTTCTAAAGTCCATTATTTTCCCATACAAAATTTTGAAAAAATCTCGTTTACTAAATCTTCATCTACTTCTTCACCAATAATAGTGCCAAGAGATGCATACGCACTCATTAAATCAATAGAATAGAAATCCTCTGGCATATTATCATCTAAGCTTTTCTTTACCATTGTTAAGCTATTATAAGAATTTTGAAGTGCTTCCTTATGACGCATACTTGTAATAACTACTTCATCATTGGACTTAATTTCACCCTTAAAAAATAACTCTTTTATTGTTTGTTCAAATACATCAATCCCAACATTTAATTTTGTAGAAGTTTTTATAATAGTAACATCTTTATTGTTTATTTTATTTAAAAGATCATTTACTTCTACCACAGAAGTGATATCTACTTTATTTAACAAAATAATAGTTTTCTTTTCACCTAACAAAGGGATAATTTCTTCATCGCTTTCATCAAGAGGAACAGAACCATCTACAACATAAATAATTAAATCAGCATCACTTGCATATTTCTTTGCTTTTTCTACTCCAATTTTTTCAACAATATCTTCAGTACTACGAATACCAGCTGTATCTATTATATTTAAACTAATACCATTCAGCTTAATTGATTCTTGCAATACATCTCTAGTAGTTCCGGCAACATCAGTAACAATGGCACGTTCTTCCCCTACTAATATATTTAATAAAGAAGATTTACCTGCATTTGGCTTTCCAACAATAACTGTATTAATACCTTCTTTTAAAATCTTACCATTATCAGCAGAAGAGATTAACCCATCCATTCTACCCATTAAAAAATCAACTTTTTCTGATAATCTTTCACCATATCCTTCTAAACTAATATGTTCTGGATCATCTAGTGCAGATTCTATAAAAGCTATTTCATATATTATTTCTTCTCTTAACTTTTTAACAGTTTCTGAAACAGATCCTTTTAGCTGTTTTACTGAATAATTTAGAGCAAATTCATTTTGTGAGTGAATCAAATCTATGACTGCTTCTGCCTTAGATAAATCAATTCTTCCATTCATAAAAGCTCTTTTTGTAAATTCACCAGGCTCAGCTATCCTTGCCCCATTATTGATAACAGTTTCAAGAACTTTTTGCATTACCAAAATACCACCATGACAGTTAATCTCTACTGTATCTTCAGTTGTATAACTATTTGGTGCTTTCATCACTGTTACCATAACTTCATCTATAATATGATTGGTCCAATCACTATTTTCATTTGAATCTATAATAAAACCATAATGTATGGTATGGCTTTCTACTTCAATTAATTTTTTCCTACCAGTTTTGGTACAAAATATTTTATTAACAACTTCAATTGCATTTTCACCACTTATTCTAATAATTCCTAATCCTGACTCTGATAGAGCTGTAGCAATTGCAACTATTGTATCATTTTTCATAAAGGCTCCTTATTAAAAATTACCGAATACATAAAATTGTACTCGGTAATTTATATTAACCTAAATATCACAAATACGATATTATTATATTAGTAATTCTACTATTTTTTTAATGTAACTACTACTCTTCTAAATGGTTCTTCACCTTCACTATGGGTAGTTACATATTTGTCATTCTGAAGAGCTGAATGAATAATACGTCTTTCATATGGATTCATAGGTTCTAAAGAAAAATATCTTTTTGTTCTTTTTACTTTATATGCTATGTTTTTAGCAAGATTTTCTAAAGTTTCTTTTCTTCTTTTTCTATAGTCCTCTGTATCAACTTTTACTCTTATATAATCTTCAGATTCCTTATTAACAACTAAAGACACTAAGTATTGTAATGAATCAAGGGTTTGACCTCTCTTACCAATCAATACACCCATTTCATCGCCACTTAAATCTATATCAATTGATTTATCTTCTTCGTTATATTTAGCTTCAACTACAACAATCAAATTCATTGCTTGAAATACATCATTTAAAAATTCTTTTGCAATATCTTCTATTGATTTTGATACAGTAATTTTTATTGTAGCTTGTCTAGAACCAATTCCTAAAAATCCTGAAGAACCTTCATCAACTACTTCATAAACTAATTTGTCACTAGTAACACCAAGTTTTTGACATGCTTCTGTAATTGCCTCACTCACAGTTTTGGCAGATATATTAATATATTCCATACATTTATCCTCCAGATAACTAATATGCCGTTTCAATTTTACATTGTTAACAAATTCATTTTAATTGTACTATTTCTTATTATTTTTCTCATTATAATCTTTAACCATATTGGCTTTAGCCATAAGACTTCCAGGCTTAGCATTTGGATTAGGTGAAGTGCTAGTATTACTAGGTTTTGCACTTGTATTAACATTTGCTTTACCTTGAATATTTCTTGTATTCATATTAGCATAAGCACTGTATTTTTCCTGTTGCGCTTTCATCTTTTCTAATTTTTTAGAGCTCTTAGCTGTATTCTTCTTAATTATATCACTGAAGTCCATTTTATCAATATGTTTATTAATTATAACTTGTTGAATACTTCTTACAACACTACCTGCAACCCAATATAAACCAAGACCAGAAGGCATAGTAAAACAGAACCAAGCTGATACAATAGGCATTATATTATTCATTGTTTTCATAGAAGATGCCATATTTGATTCTTGACTATCTTTATTAGTATTCTGCTGCTGTGGCATTAATTTAAAATTTATCCACTGAGTTAATGCAGATAAAACAGGAATTGCAATACCACCTAAAACTAATAACCATGATCCAGTTTTCCAAGCTTCCAATACAATAAATTGAGGTGAGTTACCAATATTTAATCCTAGGAAATTATTATAATGACTTAATTTTTCTATTGTAGAAGTTACATCATTTGCCAAAGCTGGAAATTTAGCTGAAATACTTAATAAATCAGCTGTAGAAGCTTTATTCAAACAATCTATTATTGTATTCTCTACAAATGGAACATGTGTACCTTCTATAAACTTTTCATTTGCAAATTGATTATTGTAAATTGCAGATGAAGTAAAGCTTTGAATAAACTCTGATGAACCTGCTGTATCAATTAAATTAGTTACTAAAGGAAAAAAAGCATCTTTAATTTTACTAACATATGCAGGCATTGCATTAATTACTTTAAATAATGCGAATAATATAGGCATTTGAATAATTAATTGTAAACAACTTCCTGAAGCAGAAACTCCGTACTTTGCATATACTGCTTGTACTTCTTGATTCTGCATCATCATAGAATCATTGTCTTTTTTATTCTTATACT
>CAZKGP010000130.1:0-6862 GCA_964552225.1 uncultured Acetatifactor sp. | reverse complement strand
ACTATTCTCCATGTAATACTTATCCTTTCGTTACTGCTTTCATTAGCATATTGATAATGATAACAATGATTATCAATACACATGCGATTCCAAATGCAGTATCATATCTGCCATTTTGCATTTGTAGATACAATTCAACAGTCAAGCTTCCTCCAGATTGAAAGACCTTATTTCCTACCTTTTCTATATTGCCTAAAAAGTCGCTTCCAAATTTAGGCAATAGATAACCGCTTCCTGCTGTAAATAACAATGCCGCTGACTCACCTACAATACGACCTATGGAAAGAATAATACCTGTAACAATTCCAGGCATAGCCGAAGGCAGTAAAATGGTTCTAATCATATACCACTTTGTAGCTCCAATTCCCAATGCGCCTGCACGATAGGAATCTGGAACGGTGCGAAGTGCCTCTTGTGTATTACGGGTAATAAATGGCAATACCATTATAGTTAAAGTCAGCGCTCCCCTTAAAATAGAATATCCAAGCTTTAAGTTTTCGCCAAAAAAGATAAGCCCAAATAAGCCAAAAATAATGGACGGAATTCCTGCAAGAGTTTCTGTGGTAAATTCAATAGCTGTAACTAATTTTCCTGGCTTTGCATATTCATTTAAGTAAATCGCTGCACCAATTCCTAGTGGTGTTGCTATTAACAGCGTAATCACAATAATATAAACAGTGTTTACTATATTTCCTGCAATACCAACAGTTTGTTTCAATGCACTAGTAACTGAAGTTAAAAAAGTCCAATTCACAGTACCTATCCCTTTTGCAAAAACATAGCCAATGATTCCTAGTAGCAAAACCACTGAAATAGATGCTGAAAAATAAATGGCACATTTTAATATCATATCCGCTGGTCTTTTCCTCTTAATCATAAGAGTATTGGTATCATTCATACTTCCTTACTCCCTTTTTTAAGAATCGTATTTAGTACGATATTAATTAACATAATAAAAGCAAATAGTACAAGCCCAATGCTAAACAGAACCTGTCTGTGCGTTCCCTGAGCATATCCCATTTCACTTACAATGGCTGTCGTTAAGAAACGAACTGAATTAAAAGGCAATGGCACATTCACACTGCTGCCTGATACTAAGCTAATTGCCATAGCCTCCCCAATTGCTCGCCCTACTCCTAAGACAATAGCGGTAATAATACCAGACTTTGCCGCAGGTAGGATTGACTTAAAAATAGTCTGAATATGGGAAGCCCCTAGCGCAAGAGAAGCTGATTTAATATGTATAGGGACTGCTCTAATTGAAGTTTCACTAATATTAATGACGGTTGGCAGAATCATAATAGTCAAAACCAATACCGCAGAAATCAAATTGGCTCCGCCAGTATATTGATGTGTTGTGGAATTCTTAAAAACTGCCAATTCTATTTTATACATAAGAGGGTTTAGGAGATAAATACCCAATAGTCCATAGATTACAGAAGGAATACCTGCCAGCAATTCAACTGCCGGTTTTACAACCATTGCTATTTTTTTAGGTGCCACCTCAGCTAGGAAAACTGCCGTTAAAATACCAATGGGAACCCCTAGTAAAATTGCTAGAAAAGTACCTATCAGAGAAGTCAATATAACATACGCAATTCCAAAGTGTGGCTCTGCTGCTGTAGGTTGCCACGTAGAGGAAAACAATATTTCTTTGAAGCCCACTTTAAAAAAAGCAGGAGCGCCACTTATTATCATATATAATGTAATTGACAAAACTGCTAAAATGGCGAAGGAAGCGCAAAAGGTAAATATTATTTGCGCTATCACTTCTACCACTACTTTATTTTTATTATTTTTTACAATAGTGCTTTCTTTATTGCTTATCATTTTACTGTAACCAGTCCTAAATCAGCTACTACTTGCTGTCCTTCTTCACCATATACGAAGTCAAACCATGCTTGAACAATTTCATTTTGTACTGAAATTTCACCATTAGTTGCCATTACAAAAGGTCTGCTTAAGAAATAATTCCCTGCTTTAATATTTTCAGGTGTTGCTTCTACACCTTCTAATTGCATGGTGATAACGCTGTCATCTACTGCATCTAAAGAGACATAACCAATTGCTCCCGGAACAGATGCCACTTTTGCCATAACTGCGCCAGTGCTGTCAAGTTCATTTGCATATACACAAATGTCTTCTACTTCAAGTAGTTCTTCAAACGCACCTCTGGTGCCGGAACCTGCTTCACGACCAATTACTACAATAGGAGCATCCTCTCCGCCAAGTTCACTCCAATTAGTGATTACACCAGTATAAATTTCAAATAACTGTTGTTTGGTTAATCCTGTTACTGTGTTTGTTAAATCTGTACAAACTGCAATTCCATCAATTGCCACAATATTCTCTACTGCATTTACCTTTTCTTCCTCTTTTAAGTTTCTGGAAGCATTACCGATATCTGCACTTCCGGATAACACAGCCTCAACACCTGCAGAAGAACCTACAAATTCCGCCGATACTGTTACGTCTGGGTATTTTCCCATAAATGCTTCACTTAATGCATTTGCTATTTTTTCCATAGAAGTACTTCCTACCATTTGAAGAGAGCCTACAAGAGATGTAACGTCTGATCCTTCTACTGTATCTTCCACCTTTGATGCATCTTTTGTATCTACTGCATCTTTTGTATCTACTATATCCGCTGCATTTACTCCACTTTTTGTTGTATCGCTACCACATGCTGCCAAGCTTCCTGCCATCAAGATACATGTTCCAACAAGTGCTAATGTTCTCATTAATTTATTTTTCATAATAATCTCCATTCTATTTTTACTTTGTAATGTTCCCGGGTTGCTTTCCATTACAATTAAAATAATAGCATATATAATTTTATGAAAAAATCATGTTCATGTAAGTTGTATGTAAGTTTTTGGTAAAATATTGACTCTGTCCTTAGGACATAGTTTATACTGCATTTAAAAGGAGGGATTGTATGGTACCACTGTCTAAAATGCTTCACAAAAGAAAGATTTCATTATTCCTAACAATTATGGTAAGTGTATTGACTGCAACTCTATCTTTATGGTGGAATGCACAACTTAGTCAGATTATTAATCAAGTTAGTGTAGGTATCCTTCCCCCTGATAAAATGATTCTTTGGGCACTTTTTACTATGTTTATGATAGGTGTATTCAACTATATAAAAACCTACTGTTCTAAAAGCACATGCGAAAAAATGGCTCATGATTTACGTATGGGGTACGCACATTACTTCCTTTTGTTATCTGTAGAAGAGGCAGAAAAGATAATTACAGGAGAACAATTATCTAAACTGCAAAATGAAATAAATGCAGTCTCCACATATTTGAATATGAATTTATTTCAACTATTTGATGACGGCGTGAGATTTCTTACTACTCTTATTTGGCTCTCCTCCATTCATCTTACACTTACACTGGCACCTAATTTACCAGTGGTTTTTATTATCATTTATATACTTTGGTCAAGCAAAATCATTGGTATAGCTACCGAAAGCAGTCAAGAAGCAAAAGGAGTAATGAATCAATTTTCCGATACTCTTTTAACCATGTTTCCAATCATACGCTTGTATCAAGTCACTCCCATGATACAAAAGGAGTACAAAAATGCAGTGAATACATGGGAAAAACAGACAATTCGAGCGGAACGCACTCGAGCAAGACTGATGTCTTTGTCTGGTGCCTTAAGTCTCTTACCACTTATACTTTTATTTTTAGTAGGTGGTCACATGGTAATATCAGGCACTTTAACCATAGGTACCCTTTATATCTGTTTAAATCTTTCTGGTAACGTATCAGGTGTGATGAAAAATATGCCCTCATTTATTGCTTCCTTTCAACAGTTCTCCATAAATATGAAGCGATTGTCACCATATATTGTAATGATTGAGAAAGGAGCTAGTGTGTAATTTGAAAAGCATACATAGAATAAATATGGGAATAATTATTGAAAATCTATCCTTTTCCTACTCAAAAAAGTACATTCTTAATGATATTAATCTTGTAGTAAAGCCTGGTGATAATATTGGTATTGTAGGAATCAGTGGCGGTGGTAAAAGTACACTACTAAAATTAGTCAGCGGACTATATGACCTACAGACTGGCAATATAGTAGTTGCAGGTGCCAAACGCTCTGCCCATAGGCGCCAAAATGTAGCAATGGTAATGCAGAATGCTGCCCTCTTTCCTGCCAGCATACGTGACAATATAACTTGCGGACATGACATGGATGAAACAGTACTTCTTGGCGCTTGTGATAATGCACAATTAACAGATTGGATTGCTACATTACCTCATGGTATTGATACTTTTGTAGGCGAAAGAAATGGTAATGTATCTGGTGGTCAGGCTCAGCGTATCGCAATCGCTCGAGCGATTGCTAAGGATTCACCTATAGTGCTGCTTGACGAACCTACTTCCGCTTTGGATAGTGACACTAGCTCTGCTGTCATAGGCGCCCTACAACGTCTTACCAAAGATAAAACGGTTCTTCATGTTTCCCATAAATTAGAAACACTAACCAAATGCAACCGCATATACCGTCTAGAGGGAGGGCGATTATATGATATGTGAGTTTAGAAAATTACTAAAGTACACTGGGTCAGGTCTACAATTTGTTACCCTGCTTCTGCTCCGCTCTCCCTTTGACTTTGTATTCACATTGATACAAGCTACATTTTTACAAAATGTTTTTAATGCCATTGAGCAAAATGATGCCCAAAGACTTAACCATGTATGCCTAATATTGGGCGTTGCAAGCATTTTACTTTTCTTGTACAATGGAATCGTATGGAGCATATATGCTCCTTTTATTACGAAACTGGAAAGTAAACTAAGGAAAAAATTATTTTGTAAAATTTCTTCCCTTTCTTATCAGCAGGTGGAATCAGTATCCCATGGAGAATGGATAACACAATTAAATGCGGATGTTGAAATGCCCTTTTCCCACCCTTATCTTCCCCACGGGGCGTGTTCTATAGTCAATTTATTTACTTCTTCCTTTATTTTGTGGAAGATAAATCCTAGAGTATTGGGATGGGTCATACTATTTATAGTACCTAATATTTTAATCAGCCAGCTTTTGATTGCCCGTACTATGCCAATACTAAATAGAATGTCTCTTGAAGTAAAAGCACATAATACCAATGATTTGACTACAATTATTACTTGTGCTGACGTTACCGCACTATATGAAGGACATGATTTCCTTATGAAAAATTTTGAACACAGCAGTTTAGAATTATATCACTCCAATATGAAAATACATACACGTAATGCAATAAACGATGGTCTTCTCGCCCTATTTGGATTAGGTGGATTCCTAACCCTACTAATTGTGAGCACCAAGTGGATAGCCCTTGACGAGATAACCTTTGGTAGCTTAACTGCTGTTTTCCAATACAGAATTGGTATGTTGCTAGGAACTCAAATGCTAATTAACTGTTTGATTACCATGCAGTCCGCTATGGCCGGAATAAAAAGAATCAGTAAAACGCTGAATGAAGAAGGGTGTTATTATGGATGATGAAGTTTTAATGAGAATTGGCGAAATTGCCGCATTTTTTAATGTATCAGTAAAAGCAATTCGTATTTATGAAAAGCTAGGACTCTTAATACCTAAGAAAGTAGATGACAAAACAGGCTACCGATATTATGATGCAGATCAGGTGAAGCAGTTGGATGCTATTTTAGAATAAAAAGAACTAGGATTTACTCTGGCTGAAATTAAGAATATATTAGCGGATGGTTTAAATAAAGATCAATATATGGAAATGTTGGTACACAAGAAGGTTTTCTGGCAAGATAAAATATCATTAGCCCAAGATAAAATTGACAACATTGATGAGATTGTACAAAATCTAGCTGCTGCAAAGCCTCCAACAAAGTTACATGAACTAACAGAGGAGGAACGTGCTAATTTATTGAGCAAAATGGTGTGTGTAGAGGATATACATGCGCGAAGTGTAATCAGCGAAGCAATATGGTTATAATTTCTCAACCAATTGATCAAATCGGTTCATATCTATCTTCGTACCGTCTTTGAAAATAATATTTCCGCCTTTATTAAACCATTCATAGCCACTTACTTCATGTTCTGATGCATCTTCCTTAAATCTTAATTTTGTTCCAATAGGGCAATTATAAATAAAGCAAAATAAGTTCACTTGTCCATTTCCTTCCATACACATTTGACAGCTACAGAATTGCTGTTCTTTCTACATTAGTTTCTCCTAATTTATTCCTTTTTATACACAAAACCACTAAAAAAGGTTAAGGAATTTATTTTCCTTAACCTTTTTCAGCATTTTAGTATCCACTATGAATTTTCTGAACTCCATATAGTCTGCAATATTCCATCTGCAATGGCCTGCGCGATATCATCAAAACGTGTATCAAACAATTCATTATCTGCATCCGTATTAATAAATCCAACTTCCACTAATACCGATGGCATCAAAGTACTATTAAGTACAATCAAATTAGGCCGCTCTGAAAGCCCTAAATTTTGAAATCCTACTTGTTCCAGTTGTGCATTGATATTATATCCCATACGTGCTCCTTCACTATAAAATTCATATACTAAACTTTCTACTCCAGTGTATTGGTTGGGATAATAACTTGAGTTTCGGTGAATGGACACAAAATAATCTGCACCTACTTGATTCGCTTCCTGTGCCTTTTGATAAGGGGATTCATATACATCACTAGTACGAGTATAATAAACATCTACACCATTTGCCTCTAAAATTGGTCCTATAGCTGTTACTAAAGCTAATGCGTCATCTTTTTCCTGACGTCCATTATATATAGCTCCTGGATTTGCGCCACCATGGCCGGCATCTAGTACAACGAGTGCCATAAAAATTGACCTCCTGCAC
>CAZKGP010000129.1:0-6869 GCA_964552225.1 uncultured Acetatifactor sp. | reverse complement strand
TATTTCAGTAGAGGGGATAGATGAGGAGAAGGCAGCTGAGGAAATGCTTGAATTTATAGAATTAAATCTATAAAGTTGAATAAAAATGTGTATTCAATTATTGATTTTATGCGCACCGCACCGCGCAGATAGGTATAGATATGAGAAAAATTACAATCCAAAGCATGGCTTATGAACTAGGCTTGTCACGTAATACAGTGTCTATGGCGTTAAAAGGCAATAAGCTGGTGTCGCCAGAAACAAGGGAGAGAGTACTCCGTTATGCGAGAACAAATGGATATTGTAAATTAACTGATGAACAGAAAATAGATAATTTGTATCAGAAAACAGTTAATCATATTATGATTTTAAAGAGAAGAGATGCCGCTGTTTTTTGGGATAAGGTAATAGGCGGAATAACAGAAGAAGCTAGTCAGAATGGGTGCCAAGTACATGTATCAATTATTTCAGCAGAAGATGAGGAAACTTTTCAGCTGCCATTGGGATTTAGTGACACAATAAAAGCGGTTTTGTGTGTAAGTTTGTTTTCAGAGGATTATATCAGAAAAATAAAAGAAACAGGAACCATGGTTGTTATGTTGGACAGCTATAAGAAACTGGAAAAGAAGGAGCCTTTAGGAGATTTTATAAAGTCTGAGGGGTATGATGCAGTTGCGTCTTTAACCAAACACTTGCTAGAACAAGGAATGTCTAAAATTTGCTATGTAGGAGAAAACATTAATTATTGCGAGACCATGTATGACAGATATGCAGGATTTATGTATGCAATGGAACAAGCAGGTATTCAAGTAAATGAAGAACAAATAATATCTGATTTACATACCCATAATTATTATAGTGAAGAAAATTTTGATGATATAATTAATAATTTGCCCCAAATTCCAGAGGCATTTGTATGTGGAAATGATTCCAATGCACGATTTGTCACACAAGCCTTAAGGAAACGTGGATTGAGAGTTCCAGAAGATGTAGCAATAACTGGATTTGATAATGATGAAGAAGGAATGTTAGATCCATTTTTTACAACTGTCCATGTAGACGCTAAATGGATTGGGAGACGAATGGTACAGTGCTTTTTATGGCGCTTACAACATCCGAATGCCCCTTATGAAAAAATAATTGTTTCAGGAGAGGTTATTTTTAGAAGTTCCTCTAAAAAGTAAAATAGTAAAACATATAATAACTTGTTAAAGCTCTGCCATTCATATCGGCAGAGCTTTTGTGTTTGAATTATTTAAATAATGCATATAAAAAAAGAGGTAAAATATAGTGCAAAATTCACAATCAATAGTGCGAAATGGTGCAAATGAAAGCGCTTAACATGTACAAAACAACGGAAAAATTATTAAAATCAAAATAATATTGACATAAATGCTTGAATAGTTAATAATTTAGTAAAGGTAATGCAATATAATGAAAGTGCAAATAGTGCATTTAATAAAGGCGATAATATATAATAATGCAAAAAAGAGCAAAAGCATGATTCTGCACATGGGAGGTTGAAATTGAAAGTTGAAAGTAAGAGTGAAACATATAGAACGGTAGGAAAATGGAAAAAACTAGGGATTGATATTGTAAAAAACCGTTGGTTGTATTTTTTATTAATTCCGGGAATTATATTTTTCTTTATTTTCAAGTATGTGCCTATGTGGGGATTGCGAATTGCATTTATGGATTACAACCAATATGAACCTTCTAAAAGCATATGGGTAGGATTGGATCAGTTTATAAAATTATTTTCAAAAAGGTCATTTGTACCTGTTTTAAGAAATACCATAATAATTAGTTTACAAAAACTTATAATAGGGTTTCCCATTCCAGTCATTCTTGCATTAATGATGAATGAAATGAGAAATTTGAAATTCAAAAAGATATCTCAAACCTTGCTTTACCTTCCCCATTTTATTTCATGGGTAATATTAGCAGGAATTATAATGACATTGTTAGACCCTGCCAATGGGCTAATTACTCAAATAATTAATGCAATAACAGGTGGCAGAATTATGGTATTAACCAATCCTAAGTGGTTTAGGCCAATGTTAATTATAACAGATATCTATAAAGGTATGGGGTGGGGCACCATTCTTTATTTTGCGGCAATTAGTGGAATTGACCCTCAGCTTTATGAAGCCGCGGCAATCGACGGTGCAGGAAGATGGAAGCAGGCTCTAAAAATTACACTTCCGTCTATTACTCCAACAATAGTAGTAGTTTTTATTTTAAATTGTGGAAATATTCTAAATGCAGGATTCGATCAGATATTTATGCTTTATACATCACACGTATATGAAGTAGCAGATATTATTGATACATATGTATATAGAATGGGTATTATCAAAAACGACTATTCCTTCAGTACAGCAGCAGGAATGTTTAAGTCGGTCATAGCATTCTTGCTAATAATTATAGTGAATAGAATTGCTAAAAAAACAGGAAATGAAGGATTGTTTTAATTATAAATGGGATTTTGTGCCACAGATGTGGCATTTTTGAAAGGTTAAATTAACATGATAAAAAATAAGAAAATGATTAAGAGCCAAAATAAAATTAAAAAAAGCAAAAGTCAAAAGATGTTTGCCATATTTAATTATACGTTTTTTATAGTACTTTGTATTATAATGCTGTATCCTTTTTGGCATGTTATTATGATGTCCCTGAGTTCTGTAGAAGAAACAGCAAAGGGTGGAATTTTTCTTTGGCCAAAAGGATTGAATTTAGATACATATAAACAAGTTTTTAGAGATTCATCTGTATGGACTGGATATGCAACCACAGTTGGAGTTACCATTATAGGGACTTTTTTAGGAACGCTATTTACAGCTACTACAGCATATCCTCTTTCAAAGAAAAATCTACCCCTTGGAAGCATTCTTTTATTTTTAGTATTATTCACAATGCTATTTAATGGGGGTATGATACCGAATTATTTGTTGATGAAAAATATTAAGCTGATTGATAATCGTTGGTCCTTGATTTTACCAGGATTAATCAGTGCCTATAACGTTATTATTATGAAAAACTTCTTTCAGTCTATTCCAGAGAGCTTAGAGGAATCAGCTAAAATTGATGGAGCCAATGAAGTGACGGTTTTTATAAAAATTATTCTACCACTTTCAAAAGCCACTGTAGCAACCATAGCATTATTTACTGCAGTTGGATATTGGAATGATTATTTTTCAACAGTACTTTATATAAATACTAAAAATAAGTGGGCATTACAAGCGGTATTAAGATATATGCTGACGAATACGAATCAAGCAATGCAGTCGGCAGGAGTAACAGTTATGGCAGCAACAAATGTAACCGCAGCAACCATCAAAGCAGCATCTGTTGTGGTAGCAACTGTCCCTATATTACTAGTGTATCCATTTGTTCAAAAATACTTTGTAAAGGGCGTAATGATAGGTGGCGTAAAAGGTTAAATAGGATATTTTGAGCAGATGCATTTGCATTTGTCATAATATACAAATAAGGGAGGAAAGAAAATGAAGAAAAGAATTGTATCATTATTATTGGTTGGCATAATGACAGCCAGTATGCTAGTGGGATGTGGGGAACAAAAGACCACAGACGCAAGCAAACAAGAAAACAGTATCCAAGAAAACAATCAGGGAACAGAAGTAGGCACAACAGAGTCATTAACTACAGACGGAGATAAAATTGATGTGCTTAATCAAAGTGAAACCATGAAGCTTAGTGTAGTATGCTTGCAAGGGTATACACAGCCAGACAGTCAAATTGAAAAGTGGCTGGAAGAAAGATATAATCTGGAAATTGATGTAATTGCATTGCCAGGTTGGTCAGATGCAAAAGCTAAAGTTTCTTTGCTTATGGGAGATGAAACCCAACGTCCTGATATGATTTGGTGGTGGGATATGGATGCTGATTATACGCAATGGGTAGATGCAGGTATTTTAGTGGATGTAGCACCATATATGGAAAAATACACAGTTATGAAAGATTATTATAATAGTATTGACCCAGGGGTATTATTCTTTGCATCTGGAGATGAGGGCGCGATGTATAGAATTCCAGGTGACGTAGCAGAAGCAGCGTGTGAAACCTTATGGATTAGACAGGATTGGTTAGATAATTTAAACCTGGAAGTACCTAAGACTCTGGAAGAGTTAGATAAGGTGTTATATGCATTTACCTTTGACGATCCAGATGGTAATGGTGTACAAGATACTTATGGACTAGGGGGAGATGGTTATGACTTTAGAAGCTTTTGGCCATGGGTTCAAGGCTCAGGAGAAGGTAGAGGTCGTAAGGACTTCCAGAGAGACACAGACGGATCTTACTTTTATGGTCCAGCAACAGAGGATGCTAAGATTTGGGTTGACAGAGTATCCAAGCTTTATGCAGATGGGGTAATTACTCCTAATATCGTAACTGACACAGATAGAGATGAAGAAATGGCAAATGGTGGTTTTGGTGTGACATATAGCTGGGTTAACTGGAACAATCCATCTAGTGCAGTAATGCAATCTTTCTATTCTACCAATCCTGATGCAAAATGGGTTGCCATTGATATGGTAACAGGTGACAATAATAATCCTCAAGATGATCCAGCTTCTGTCGGCGCATGGTGTTACTTTGGAATTACAAATACTTGTGCTGATCCAGAAAGAGCATATGCAATATGGGATGATATGGCTACACCAGAAAACTATATTCATAGAAGATTTGGAGTAGAGGGAGAACATTATATAGCAAATGCTGATGGAAGCTATGAAATATTAGTAACTGGAGATGGTGCAGAAAATACTTCTCAAAATATCGGTATTAAGTTATTCCAAGACTTATTTACAAGAAAAGATTTCTGTAATATTGAGAACTCAGAAGAAACAATAGCATTATATGAAAAAGTAGCAAAGAAGAGCCGTGATGCTTATGCTATGACTGTTGAGAAGAAAAATCCTTCTGCTTATGAAACTGGTAATGAACTAGGCACAGATATTGATGATATTACTCAACAATATTTCTGGGGCGTAATTGGCGGAGGACAATCCATAGATGATTGGGATTCCTTTATAGCAGACCTTACTGCTGCTGGAGTGGATGATGTTATTGATGAGTTAACAGAAATTCATGGTGCACAAATAAAAGAGTACGAAGAATATATTAAAAAATAGAATGCTTGCCCATGGCAGAATTACTGTCATGGGCATTTGAACTATAATAATAATTTCAGAAAGGATAACAAGCATGAAGCCATGTGATATAAATGCAGATGCATGTGTAAAGGAATTGTTAGATTACTTATATAGTTTACCACAGAAAGGAGTCTTATTAGGTCAACATACACAGACCAAAGTACAAAAAGAACTTAGGTATATAAAAGAAATTACGGGAAAAGAGCCTGCAATATGTGGCTTTGAATTGCTATCATATTCCCCTAATATACAGTATGAGACATGTGGTGAAGAATGTTTAAAGGAGATTGAAGAAAATAGAGGAACGCTGGAACAGGCAATGGAGTGGGCTGATAAGGGAGGAATTGTGACATTTTGCTGGCATTGGTTTTCGCCAATGGGTGGTCGAGATAAAAGCTTTTACAGTGAAAATACAGAGTTTGATGCATCTAAAGCCATTATAGAAGGTACTCCAGAACAAAAGGCTTTGTATGCAGATATGGATGAAATGGCAAAGGTATTGCGTCCATTTTCTGAAAGAAAAATCCCTATTCTCTTTCGCCCATTTCATGAAGCGGATGGGAAATGGTTCTGGTGGGGAGCAAAGGGAGTTAAAACTGCGGCTCAATTATATCGTCAAATGTTTATTCATTTTACTCAAAAACATCATCTCCATAATATCATCTGGATATGGAATGCACCCATTGCAGAAGAGTATCCGGGAGATGATGTGGTGGATGTAGTATCTTTAGATATCTATCCTCCTGCTCACCAACATAGCGGTTTAAGGGAAGAATATGATAAACTTTATAACGTGTCAAACCAAAAATTGACTGCCATTGGGGAAATTGGACCTCATCCATCTGTACCTGAAATGGAGAAAATTAATAATCCATTGGCGTGGTATATGATATGGTCAAATGATTTTGGATGTAGTGAGAAGTTTACTACAAATAAAGTTTTGAAAATGAATTATGATTGTTCCTATGCAGTATCTTTTGAAAAGTTACCTGATTTTAGTTGGAAATGTGAAAATAAATAACTAACGCCCCAGTCAAAATGTAATCGACTGGGGCGTTATTGCTATAATTCTGTTATAGTTCTCCGTTCTTATATTTAGATACAATATTCTGAATTCTTTCGTAGGGATTCAGCAAATCACTAATAGAGGAATCGTGATTTAGGGTATCTATAATATAAGCAATGTATTTACTCATATCACAGTTAATATACCATGAGCGTTCTAAAAGTTCTGGTGTTTGATAAATTAAATTGGTAGTTAAAACTCTGCTAATAATACCCTCTTCATGTGCTTTGTCAAATTTCTCTAATCCATCTGTAAACAAACCGAAGGTGGAGAAGACAAAAATTCTATTTGCTTTACGTTCTTTCAGTTCAGCAGCAACATCTAATACGCTTTCACCTGAAGAAATCATATCGTCAATAATAATAACATCTTTACCCTCTACGCTTGAACCAAGGAATTCATGAGCAACAATTACATTACGTCCATTCTCAATTCTGGTATAGTCGCGTCGTTTGTAGAACATACCCATATCTAAACCAAGCACGTTTGCGGTGTAAATAGCACGATTCATTCCGCCTTCATCTGGACTAATTACCATCATATGGTCAGAATCGATTTGCAACCCTTTTTCGTGACGCAACAATCCTTTGATAAACTGATATGCAGGCTGTACTGTTTCAAATCCATTGAGGGGAATTGCATTTTGT
>CAZKGP010000128.1:0-6869 GCA_964552225.1 uncultured Acetatifactor sp. | reverse complement strand
TCAGCGTAGATTTTACACTTTGAAAGAGCGTTTCCATATCTTGTTCAGTAAGTGTTTGGAGTTTACGTTTGGGGTGAATGCGGGCATTCCACAATACATCGTGTAAAACACCATTTCCAAAGCCGGGAATCCTTTGCTCTGTGGTAAGGAATGCCTTTACACTTAAGCTTGGTTTCAATTCCCGCCATAAGCTGTCAAAATCATCTTCATACGGGGTTGGGGATTTGTGAATGGTATAATCTTCTGGTAAGCCATTTTCACTTACTGGAGAACAGAACATACAACCCCACATCTGTACCGAGCAGCTCATATGGGAGCCGTCGTCAAACTCAAGAAGAAGCTGATGGGACTTGGGTAGTTTTTCACCAGTGGGATGATACTTCACAGGTGTACTTAGAACCAGCAGCATATCTTCACATATGACTTCTATATTTCCACCACAAGTAAATTGGGTACCAGGATTGGAACTAGTGATTCTCTTACCAGCCAGCTTATCATTGTATGTGTCTGGATTGCCGGTATACTGTGCAAAACCATGAGGGTGTGCATTAGCCACAGCGGAGCGAATTGTTTTACCTACAAGGGTTTTGTTGATTTGTTCCGATAAGACATAGGTTTCAGGCAATTCAATCATAGAAGTAATTCCTTTCTTTATCTCATTTTTCGTTTCTTGGAATAGATATTATAAGTATACAATATATAATATGACAACGGTATGACATATTTTATAATTATTTGTTTTACCATACGGGTAGTTATTACCTGATTAGTAAAAGAATGATATAATAAATTAATATTATAAATCATATAAAAATGAGAGTGTAAGAAAAGGAATTTGTATATGGAAATGTATGACACAGATTTAACTTGGAAAAAGTTACAGCAGTTCCTGCCACCCAAGAATAGATTGAAAAAAAGAAATATGCCAAAAGAATATTTTTTACCCATATGCGGTGTCAATTTACATATTGACCACTACCTACCACATCAACCCAAAGGCAGGATTATTTTATTTCATGGTGTTGGAGGTAACGGTCGGCTACTTTCGTTTATTGCTCTGCCACTTTATGAAAATGGATACGAGGTTATTTGCCCGGATTTGCCATTATATGGATATACAGAAACACCAATATCCGTGGATTATAACTTATGGGTATCTTGTGGTAACGCTCTTACTCAACATTTTCAGCAGGACGAAATTCCAATGTTTCTATTTGGGCTAAGCGCAGGCGGGATATTGGCTTATCAGGTCGCTTGTAGATGTGAAAATATTTCCGGGCTAATGGTAACTTGCTTACTTGATCAGCGTAACAAGGTTGTAACCAGAGCAACTGCGATTCATCCATTAGTAGCAACAATAGGGAACCGATTTTTAAAATTATTTCATAAACCCTTTGGAAATATTAAGCTCCCAATGAAGCTTGTTTCTAATATGAAAGCCATTGTCAATAACTCAGATTTGGTTAAAATCCTGACCAACGATAAGCGTTCTTCTGGGGCAAGGGTGTCCCTCTCGTTTTTGTATACTATGCTTCATCCTGATATAATAACTGAGCCAGAGGATTTTAGAAAATGCCCTGTATTGCTTGCTCATCCAGAGGATGATAAATGGACAGATGTTGCTCTTAGCGAATTGTTTTTTGATCGATTAACCACAGAAAAAAGGAAGGCGATGTTGGAATGTGCTGGGCATTTTCCTATTGAGCCAAATGGATTACTGAAATTAGAAATGGAGCTATTAGCATTTATGTCTCTATATACTTGAAGCCACTATCTCGTACCTTAAGGAGGGTAAATTGTGAATTCTCTGAATATTAAAATACATGATTTGGGCAATTATATATCCCATAACTATGTTTTGGAAACTACCAAAGGTTTTATTGTCATTGACACTGGCTATTTGGGAGGTTGCGAGAAGTTTGTTACTCGCTTTCAGAAAATAGCCCCTCTCAACGAGATTAAATACATTGTTCTGACACATGCTCATAATGATCATGCTGGGTTTTAAAAGGATCTTATGAATGTATGTGATGCTCAGGTGATTTTAAGTCCCTTGGCTGTTCCTGTTTTAGCGGAAGGTGAAAATCCAATAAATGAAGGTGCTGGTTATTCCAGCAAACTAGCCTCTATGTTTGGATTCTTTGTAAAGGATTTTAAATTCCCACCAGTAGAACTTGGTGAACGTGGGATATATTTTCTAGGTGACGATTATCAATTGTTTATGGAGATGGGCTTGCCAATCCAAATTGTTAGTTTACCTGGACATACACCCGACTCTTTAGGGTTAATTCTTACAGAGTCAAAGCAATTATTTTGTGGTGACGCGGCTATGAATGCGGTAATCAGTGTGGCAAAGCATACTATTTGGATAGATGATAGGGAACAGTTTCAAGCATCTTGGGATAAGATGATATCTATGGATATTTCAAAAATCTATCCCTCCCATGGAACACCGTTTAGTCCCAAAGCACTTATTAAAAATCGGCATTTTCTAGATACCCGAAAACTTTTTCCCATGAATAAATAGATTTTCTTTAATTAGATTGTTTGTGCCACACCATTGCAGTATAATGAGTGCAAGAGAGTTATGAGGGAGCTTGCTCACTCATAACGAACGACGAATTGGATGATAAGCGTAGCTTATCATATAATGAGTGCAAGAAAGTTCAGAGTGAGCAAGCTCCCTCTGAACGAACGACGAATTGGATGATAAGCGTCAGCTTATCATATAACAAATACCATAAAACTTAAGCTTAGGGGCGATGATTAAATGCAAGATACAGCGATAGAGATGGCAAAAAGACTTCTCGTAGACAGTATATGGAAAAGTGCTAATTTAGAGGGGTTAGGAACTACCTTTCCTAAAACAGAAGCTATATTAGCAAATGCTCCAACAACAACTAGGACAGAAGAAGTGCTGTTTATTATTAATATGAAGAGGGCGTGGCAATTCTTATTAGACAACCTTGAATATAGTAATTGCCTAATGTTGTTGAGAGAATATAATAAGGTAGTTGGAGAATTATTATTTTCTTACGCTGGCGAAATTAGGACAATACCAGTGCAAATAGGTGGTACATCTTGGGAGCCTGAAATGCCACATTCAGGAATAATTATTGACACCATTGCAGAAATTGAAAATATAAAAGATATAGAAATTAAGGCTTTGAAGTATTTCTGCTATATAGCTAGAACACAAATGTTTATTGATGGAAATAAACGTGTTGCACAACTTATGGCTAATAAGGTATTAATAGAAAATAATGTTGGAATTTTTCAGATACCCATTGAGAAATTGGAAGAATTTAAGATGCTATTAATTGATTATTATGAATCAGATGAGGATATAGAAATCATTAATTTTATGAAAGAGTTTTGTATTAGACGTGTAGTGAAATGATATAAAAGTGCCAACAGAGGAAGTTTTTCTGAAGGTACTTTTTTACATGAAAGGGAAGAAATAAAATGAATCGTATAAATAGAGATGACATGCTGGAGTTGACAAGGCGAATGACCTTAAAGCGAAATTGCTTTAGTAGAATTGCAGGGGCATATTTTGATGAAGAAGGATTTGTTGATGGGACATTTAATACTCACTTTTTGAAACTTTCGGCGAAAGACCAGAATACAAATTTAGCTATAGCAAAAGCCATTCCTTTTTCAGAGACAAATGTGAATTTGAAAGAGTATCGGTTTAGAGAAGAGGATGAGAAGGCAGGAAGTACATGGCAGCTTTTGATGGCGCTTCGAGATTGTGAACTTAAAAATGATGCATTGCTAGATGTATTATATGAAGTGATTGGGGAAAAATATCATTCCAAGGGTCAGTATGCTGTCTGCTTTTTTCATGGAAGTTTTGATGTTCCATTGAAAGCAAGTGATAAGGAAAGTCTGTGGGAATCGGAAGAAGTTTATAAGTTTATCATATGTGCAATCTGTCCTATTCATGGTGATTATGAATTAGAAGAGCCAGAATGTGGATTTCTTTTTCCTACATTTTCAGATAGAAGTAGTGATATTCATGGAATTGAAATATTTAATGCTGATATAGAACATCCACATACAGAATTACTTGAACATATAATTATTGGAGAAGGAATATGAAGATATCATCAAACAACTGGAAAAAGAATTTCTTTACTATTTGGACAGGACAGGCATTTTCTCAGCTATCAAGCTCTGTTCTTCAGTTTGCAATTGTTTGGTATTTAACGGACAAGACTGGTTCTGCTATGGTGCTATCAATTGCCATGATGATGGGTTTTTTACCACAAGGGATTTTGGGACCGTTTATCGGAGTGTTTATAGACAGATATAGCAGAAAGCGAATTATGGTTATTTCGGATTTGTTTATTGCTGTTGCTAGTTTTGTTATGGTGATAGCTGGTTTGATGGGGAACCTATCAACGGGGCTGATTCTTGTAGTTTTGTTGTTTCGTTCCATTGGTTCTGCTTTTCACACTCCTTGCTTGCAAGCAGTCACACCTCAGATTGTTCCTGCAGATCAATTGACTAGATGCTCTGGCTACTCACAAGCATTAGAGTCTGTAGCACAAATTTTAAGTCCAGTAATTGCAGCAGTGCTTTATCAATCATGGAGCTTAAGTGGAATTATATCCTTGGATGTTATAGGCGCGTTAATTGCTGTATTTACATTAGCAATTACAGCAATACCAAAAGTGCATCAGGATGAAAATCGTGGAAAAGTACATGTATTGGGAGAAACCAAGGAAGGTTTCCAAATCCTTCGAGGAAAAAAAGGAATGCTTGGCCTAGTGCTCATAGGTAGTTTATATACATTAGCTTTAATGCCGACTAGTGCACTATTTCCTCTCATGAGTATGTCATATTTTAATGGCACTAGTACAAATGCCAGTATAGTTGAGGTGGTATTTTCTCTTGGTCTTCTGTTTGGTTCATTAGTATTATCAAAATGGGGAGGAACAAAAAATAGAATATATACCATTATTGGCTCCTTCTTTTTGATGAGCTTCAGTTTATTTATCACTGGAATATTACCAACCACTGGGTTTTATGCATTTGTTGTCTGTGCATGGCTCATGGGAGTGTCTGGTCCATTTTATTGGGGAATGTATACACCAATACTACAAAGTAATTTTGAGGCGAAGTACTTAGGACGTGTGTTATCATTATCTAGCAGTATACGTCTAATTAGCGGACCAATAGGTCTATCCCTTTCGGGACTCTTTGCGGAAAAGTATGGTGTTGAGAAATGGTTTCTGATTGCAGGCGGACTTGTTTTGTTTGCAGCATTTTTATGTATTTCTAATTCATCTATAAGAAACAGTGATGGGGAGTAAATATGAATAAAAAATTAAATGCAAATCATTTAAAAATACGAGCTTGAAAAGAAAAATATATATCTGCACAGCTTGTAATGCAGAATTGTATGCTGGAGTGATTGCTATCGAGTGCAACCTTTTTCTCTAATGGAAAATCAAGCGCATATATGCTATACTTTCATTTAGATAAAAACGGAAACTAAAGATTCACGAACCTATTTTTATAATTAAAAAATAAAATGAGGGATACTATGTCAAAAAGGAAAGAAGAAATAACAATTCATAGTTCTGCAGCTGAGTATTTAACTTATGTGGCAGCTGTTGGTGATAGTGCAGATAGCATAGAAATGCGTTATGAAGATGAAAACATATGGCTGACTCAAAAGATGATGGCTGTATTGTATGATGTTTCGGTGTCAGCGATTAACCAGCATTTAAAAACTATTTTTTCGGATGGTGAGCTAGAGGAGGCATCAGTTATTAAGAAATACTTAATAACTGCTACGGATGGAAAACAGTACAATACAAAGCATTATAATCTTCAGACAATTATTTCAGTAGGATTTAAAGTCAACAATGAGCGTGCAGTACGCTTCCGTAAATGGTCGGGTCAAATTGTCAAGGATTACACCATTCAGGGGTGGACAATGGACAAAGAGCGCTTGAAAAAGGGTCATATGTTTACAGATGAATATTTTGAACGTCAGCTACAAAATATTCGTGAGATACGTCTTTCAGAGCGCAAATTTTACCAGAAAATTACGGATCTCTATGCAACAGCGTTTGATTATGATAAAGATGCCATGACTACTAAGCGATTCTTTCAGACGGTGCAGAACAAGATGCATTGGGCTGTACATAGACATACAGCGGCAGAGCTTGTTTTTGAAAGAGCGGATGCCCAGAAAGAATATATGGGATTAACAACATGGGAATCTGCACCTGATGGCAAAATTGTCAAGGCGGATGTATCTATTGCCAAGAATTACTTGAATGATAAAGAGATGACGTACCTAGAGAGAATTGTTTCTTTGTATCTTGACTATGCGGAATTGCAGGCGGAGCGTCAAATCCCTATGAGTATGGAGGATTGGGAAAAACGACTGGATGGATTTTTGGAATTCAATGGTAATAAGATACTAATTGGTGCAGGGAAGATTAGTGCTGAACAGGCAAAGCTTCACGCAGAAACGGAATATGAAAAGTACCGCATTGTACAGGATAGAAAGTTTATGTCCGATTATGATAGGTTCATGTTGGAGTTGGAAGGGCAGACAAAATAGAGAAATATTGAGAGAATGGAAGATACAGTACGGGTAAGTATTGTATCTTATATTTATTTTCTAAAATATATCAGCACAACTTGTAATGCAGAATTATATGTTGGAGAAAGAAATGAGAAAACTAGTATTTTCACTTATTTTAATGACAAAGTTATGCTAAAATACACCAAGAAACGATTGGAAATTACCTGTATGAAAAGGAGATGCAAAGACATGACAAAAATACTTTTCGTCTGCCACGGCAATATACTAACCTTGATTAAAAATACTTGATTTTACAGTG
>CAZKGP010000127.1:0-6869 GCA_964552225.1 uncultured Acetatifactor sp. | reverse complement strand
ATGACTAAGGCGGAAATGGAAATACCATTTATAGTAATTGAAAAGTAAACATAGTAACTGTAATAAGTGGCTGTTAGAAAAAGGTGGATAATATGACACAATGGAATAAAATGGATCGTGGTTTTGAGCCCAATATAAATATGGTAAGTGAATATATTCGTAATCAAGAGTTTGATAAACTATATGAATATTTAGTAGAACAATATGCAGTCTCCCCTACTTTTGAATATAGTGGTTGTTCTGTGCCTGGATGGAATATTAAGTTCAAAAAGGCAGGGAGAAATTTATGTACCATATACCCCATGGAGGGCTATTTTGTTATACTTATTGTAATTGGAAAAAAGGAAAAAGAAGAATTTGAGCAGAACTTTTCTTCCTTCTCACCTTATCTGCAAGACTTATATACAAATACCAAAGAAGGTATGGGGCAAAGATGGCTGATGATTGAAGTAGAAGATGCCGATATAATAGAAGATGTCAAGAAATGTATTTCTATACGGAGGGGGATAAAAAAGTAGATGGGAGCAGAAATGATTAAACCGAGAAAACTAAGAAGAGGTAATAGGGTTGCTATTGTCAGTCTATCATGGGGTGGTCTAGGTGATGCTGAGTTTATTCACAAATTTGATATAGCTAAAAATAGACTGAAACATTACTTTGGTCTTGAAGTTGTTCCAATGCCTCACTCACTTTTGGGAAGTGAATTTGTGAAGGAACATCCAGAGCTTCGTGCCAAGGATTTAATGGACGCTTTTGAAGATAGGTCTATTGATGCTATTTTTTGTGCCATTGGTGGAGATGATACGATACGAACTCTTCCATACATAGATTTTGAAATTATTCGAAGAAACCCTAAAATCTTTATGGGATATTCCGATACTACCATTAATCATTTTATGATGTATAAAGCTGGACTTGTTTCTTATTATGGTCCAAGTATAATGTGTGAATTTGGCGAATACGTAGAAATGTTTGATTATACGAAAAAAGCAATAGAAGACATTTTATTTCAAGATTCCAAAAACTATTCTCTGATTCCAAGTACCCAATGGACAGATGATTACATTCCATGGGATGCAAAAAATATGAATAAACTTTATAATCTCAAGCAAGATATGCATGGTTATGAGGTTATTAACGGAAGTGGAATTGTGAATGGGCATTTTCTTGGTGGTTGCATTGATGTTTTTGAGAAGATGCAAAATACTGAAATATGGCCAACTTTAGAGGAGTGGAAAGGTGCAATCCTATTTATAGAAACAAGTGAGGATAAGCCATCTCCTGAGTTTATGGTAGAGGCATTTAGGAATCTTTCATCACAAGGTATTTTAAAAGTATTAAGCGGTATCATTGTTGGAAAACCCCAAGGCGAAGTGTTCTATGAAGAATATAAAACAGCCATTACAGAAGTGGTTTCTCTAGAAGAAAAATTAATTGATTTACCAATTTTCTATAATGTTAATTTTGGCCATAGCAAACCAATAGGAATCATTCCCTACGGAATCATAGCTGAACTCAATTGTGAGAAGAAAACCATTACATTTTTGGAAAGTGCAACGAAAACCGTGTAAATTATTTCCAAAAATCTTCTTTTGAGGTTATGAAATAGTCTTGATATTTTTCCTTAAAATTTTTGGCTTCGTTTTGCATATATTTTTCTGGAATTAACATAATTGTAGGGTGATTTCCGTCACTTCCATAAGACTCAACTGTTGCACGTGCTAATCTTACTAGATTTTTGGACATATATTCTGGATACCAGCTAAGAACATCTTTTTTATTGCCAGATAGCTTACCACCTTCAACCAAAATATCCCGTAACTCTCCCACACCGATGATTTCCTCGTTTTCGTTTGTAAGATAAAGGTTACATGAAGGGTCAAGCATAATCCATTTGCTTAAACTTTCGCAGTAAACGCTGACAACCACATGGCAGTCGTCAAAAGGTTGTTCATAGGGCATACATGTTACGTGAAACGCTTTTATGTTATACGCACGTATCAATTGAGCTAAAATAAGAGAAAGACCTCGACAATTTGTGGCTCCCCCATTCTTATCTGCATGCTCCATTAATGCTTGTGGTGTTTGATTATCTTCTAGACCATTAGGAGGATTTCCGTGCTTATAACGTTCGCACAGCCAATTCATTAAAGCAATTGCAGTATCAACATCACTTTTTCCTTCGACTAATTCATCAAGCTTATATTCTTCGATAATATCCAGCATATTTTCTCGTTCATCGAATTTATATTCAAATGTTACATCATATTCATCGTTGCCATATTCTGCGTATTCTCTTAATATTTCAATTCTACTTAAATTTATCGGTTCTACTATATATAGAGATTGGCCATCTGCCTGCGCTACGGTAGAATGAGATTGGGTGTCATCATCAGAAGATAAAGATGACTCCTGATTGCTACACCCTACAAAGAATAAAGCGCTAAAGATAGTCAACAATATTATTTTTCTATTCATATTTTACCCCTTCCTATTAACTAATTGTAAATTTACACCATTATTGTATCATTAAATAGGTTAATCTGAAATATAAAGAAGCAACTTAAATGAGATTATGCTACTTAAAAAGCATGATTTCATTTAAAGTTGCTTCTTTACAGATCAAACAGTTATCTTTTTTACAGCACGTAGTTCTATATATCCTCGTTCTCCAAGAGGTTCCAATTGAATACGAGGACTTTCTGCATACCATTCATATCCAATAATGGTTGGATCATAATGATTCATTGCGTACTGAACACTTAGTATTGCTTGGGCATAGTGTTCCTCCTTAAAGGGTTCTCCCTGAAACATTAAATACTCTGTAGCTGGTAGAGAAATAACATCAAATCCCTCTGGAATTGAGCCAGTATAGTTTGTGGAAGTTTCTACGCCTTGGACGTAAGTAGAGGTATTTGGTTTCTTGTATTGTTGAGGAAGCCAAAGACATACTGGTTCACCACATAATGAATCCATACTCATAAGCATCCCCCATACATCACAGCCGACTTCATCACAATATGCAAAATAATCCTCCGCTGTTACTCCCCGCTTAATAATAACATTGCGGGCGGGTTTCTGTATTACCTGAATAAATACGTTTTTAATATTTTCCATGTTAATTGATTCCTTTCCTAATTCTCTAAATTTGACACCATATGGAATAAAAAGTGTGATAGGGACAGGTTCTTTAGCATATTCTCTTGGATTACATCCGAACTCCCTGTAAAAAGCCCGTTGATAACCATCAACACTACCAAAACCTAATTTTAGTGCAACATCTAGCACGCGGCAATTCTCGTGCTTAAGTTGCATAGCAGATTTTGACAGTCTTAATCTTCGGATATAATCTGTGGGAGTGAGTCCAGTATGCATCTTGAATAGACGATAAGAATACCATGGAGAAAACAATGATGCGCGCGCTAAGTCAGCCATGGTTATCTTGTCCTCTAGATTTGTTTCAATATAATCTTGCATACGTTGGACCGCTAATATTTGTTCCTTCAACCTTACTCCCATCTGCGCGCTGTGGCGCACATACTAATCAATGAATGTCTCTATAAACTTATATTATAGAAATAGGAAAATAATCTCTCGACTTTTTTTGCTATATAAAAGTCTAAAAAAGAGCAACTGAAAATAACGTTCAATTGCTCTTGATATAAATCATATATCTATTTTTATTTTACATCCTCGTAGATGATTTTGCTACCAGTGTCACCATACTCAATTACTAGTACGCCTAAAAATTTTTCGCCTCTATATGCTACATTAATAGTTGTGAAAGGTTCGATATCATTACCATCTGATACTGTTAAATTATATACAATAACATCATCCACTACAGTTGCTACCCCAAATGAATGATAGCTCCAATCTCCTACCAATTGTTGGGCATATTCTGTTGCTTTTTTGCGTTCTTCCAGACAGTAGTATGCTTCTTTGGTCTTAATGTTGATTGCTGTTACATCAGTACGTCCAATATAAAAATTATCTCCTATAAGATAAGTGAAACCAAATGCTTCTCCACCTCCAAAGTCCTCATTACTAAACTCATATACAGTAAAGTCTTCTGGATTATTTATAGTAAATTCAACCATAAAAATAATCAGTATTTTCAAGTTCGGTATCCATTAAGTAAAAGGTTTCTATTTCTTTTGAATAAAAGATTGAAAAACCATTGCTTAAATCATTGTTGTATTCACTAAGATCAATTACAAGATCATGAATCACCTTTTCTAATCCAATACTAATATAATCCAATTCAATTATATTATCTTCAGCAGAAATCAACTCATAGTAACAGTCATCCCCATATTTCGCAATAGGTTCTGCTAAACCATCTTGCTCTAATAAAATCTGTCTGAAATATTCTGGATATTCACTATATAGTTCGGGTTCCGTAATAGTTTGAGGCTGTGTTTCTTCCTTAGAATCTTCCTTGGAAAATGTTACATCATCAATTTTTTCCACTTCTTTTGCACATGAAGTACAGAAAAGTAAGATGCAAATGGATGTAATAACGATTGCTAAATTTTTCATAATGTCCCCCTATAAACAAGAGTGAAGCTAAATTTGCATGTACTATACTATCATAGCAAATTGAAAAGAGATGTGTCAACAAATACATATAATCAATATGTTGCAACAAGCAGAGGATTTCGCTATTATATAGTTAAAGATTTTGTTGAAGTAGAAAAAGCGAGATGGGTGAATATAAGGAGTTATAGTGAAAAATAAAAAACAAGAAAACCAATTTGAACAATATCATTTGTCCGAAGAAATAATAGAGGCACTTACACTTCTTGGGTATGTGGAACCTACCAAGATTCAGCAGGAAGTAATTCCCCTTATTCAAGAGGGAAAAGATATTGTAGCTAAATCACAGACTGGAACAGGGAAGACGGCAGCGTTTGCAATCCCTATCTGTGATAAAGCAGTATGGGAAGAGCATTTCCCTCAAGCACTTGTCCTTGAGCCAACTAGAGAATTGGCTGTGCAAGTGCGTGATGAAATTTTTTATATTGGACGTAAAAAAAGGCTCAAAGTACCAGATTTATTTGGTGGTTTTCCTATTGATAAGCAAATACAGACCTTAAAACAGAAATCCCATATTGTAGTGGGAACACCAGGACGTATTATGGATCATATTAGAAGAGATACCTTGAAACTATCAGCTATAGAGACATTGGTAATTGATGAAGCCGATCTAATGCTTGATATGGGATTTCTTGAAGATGTGAAAGAGATTATAGATCAATTACCAGCTGGCAGACAGATTCTACTTTTTTCAGCTACATTAGAAGAGCAAATTCAAGAATTAACAGCTGAGTATATGGAATCACCGGTATCTGTTATATTGGAAGATGAGAAAAAAACAGCTGCATTAGTCACACAATCTGCTTGCGTGATGGACTTAGACGATAAATATAATGTTTTTGTAGATATTCTTATAAAAGAAAATCCGCAAAATTGTATTATATTCTGTGGAACAAGAGAAATGGTAAATGTACTTTATCATAAGCTTGATAGAGAAGGAATTCCCTGTGGAATGCTTCATGGAGAGATGGAACAAAAAGAAAGACTTTGGACAATCAGTGATTTTAGAGAAGGCAGATTTCGTTATCTAATCGCCACTGATGTCGCAGCAAGAGGAGTTGATTTTGATCATATTACCCACGTAATTAATTATGATTTTCCCACAGGAAAAGAAACATATGTACATCGTATTGGACGAACTGGACGAAATAAAAACGAAGGGAAAGCCATCAGCCTTGTAACTGAAAATGACAAGCGAATGAGAAAGATGGTAGAGGAATATATGGGAATGGAGATTCCTCATATGCCTCTTCCCGATAGAGCAGAACTTGACAAAAAAGCATTTTTAAAAGGGCAGAAAAAACCTAGAATTAAGAGGGAAAGAAAAGGTGCAGCTTTAAATACTGGTATTACAAAGCTTTCTATTGGAGGTGGCAAAAAGTCTAAAATGAGAGCTTCAGACATTGTTGGAACCATCTGTGGTATTGAAGGAATTGAAGCATTGGACATTGGAATTATTGATGTGAGAGATAGCCTTACCTATGTTGAAATACTAAATGGAAAGGGCGATATAGTTCTGGAAGCCCTTCAGACAAAGCCTATAAAAGGAAAAATTAGGAAAGTACATGCTACGAAAATGAGGTAATGCGGAATTGTGACAACTACTGATTTAGAATAAGAAAGGTAACGTTTATGTTAGAAGTTTGTTTTAGTGATTCTGTAAAGGCTGCATTGCGCTGTGCACAGACCTGCGGTAGTGAAAATGGTAAACATTCAGTGAGTAGAATTGGTATCATAGGGGATAGATTAAATTGGTGGCAAAAAAGAAGAGCCTTAGCAAAGGTGAGAAGAAGTTACCAAGCTCTTGAAAGAGAAGCAATTTCATTAGGCGGGAAAAAGGAGGATTTAATTGGGATTTCCTTTGACTTTTCAATGGGAGATATTTCTTCACCTCTGAATTTAGAGGATTGCCCCAGAAAGCAGTTTGTTATGCAGTGGATGATGGCTGACACACGAGGGGAAGATGATAAAAATGAGTTTTTTGTGAATGAATTCTGGAGGGAGTGCATGACAGACCTGGACACTCTTAAAAAGCGTGCTGGCATGGGTGAATCGGTACGCGTGTGGACGGACTCAACACCTACTGCTGCCTGTGGACTTTTGTTTGTTGCAGATTTATTAGTGGATGTAGATTGTGAAATAACCATAGTCCCATTGCCCAATAATAAAAAGCGGGTAGAAATACCCCATATACGACCAGCCAAAGAGTATAGCAGTTGGAATAATGTAGAACCTCAATTGTTTGGTAGTTTTTTGGAGGATAGCAGAAT
>CAZKGP010000126.1:0-6893 GCA_964552225.1 uncultured Acetatifactor sp. | reverse complement strand
TTCTATTACTCAGATTGCTTTAGATGCTGGTTTTGGCAGTTCACGTACTTTTTTTAGGGAGTTTAAACATACCTATGGGATAAGTCCTGGTGAATATCGTAAAAACCACTTATTTACTAATCCCTAACACATGCTCCCCAACCTTTATACGCGCAGCATCCACAATAGTAACCTCTCGATTCGCGCCACCTTCCTCAATACTCATTCGTATAGATACGTCATATCCTTCTTTACAAATTGCTTCTATGTCAAACTCTAGAAGCAATTTGCCCCTTACTACGATTTCATTTTGCACCACTCTAGGTCTAAAATAAAGGCCTTCTAGCTCATCTGTTTTAGTACCAACTTGAATTAATATTGTAATTCCATAATCAGTACATAGCTGTAGTGCATTACCAGTTGGATAAAGTTTCGTAACCTTTCCAGCAACAGGTGCATATAACTTTCCTTGTTCTGGATGAATAATCACTCCTTTTCTTCCTCCCTCATAAAAAGAGCTTATCTCTCCGCTTATAGGACTTCCAATCATCCATTCTTTAAGAAGGTCTAGTTTTTCCCAGTTTATTTTATCTACAAACTTTTCTTCTTCCTTCTCCTCGAACAATTTTTCCTCCAAATTCTCTTCTTTTATTACACCCCTATTTTCATAGGTCATTTTACCTGCATAAAAACCAATTATAATTGCAACTATTATAATAACAATGAATAACCAAATACTTATCGTTATACTCATATTAACTCCTATCTATATATAATTTTACTTATCTTATTATTACTTTTGACAGATTTAAAAATTTTATGAAGAATTCTTAAAAATAATTATAATATATAGATTTGTTCGATAAAAAATAAATAACATTATCATTGACAGTTTATGCAAAAAGATGGTATACTCATATCGTATTCTAAATGAAAGTCATTGATCTCACATATTTTTGTAAGTCATTGTCCTCTTCGAGATGATTTACAAAAATATGTGATTTTATTGTCCTACGCTTTAGAATTACCAATACTAAAACGGGATAAAGTCCCACACTTATTAAGGAGGTACCTAAATGAATAACGGTACAGTAAAATGGTTTAACGCACAAAAAGGTTATGGCTTCATTACCAACGATACTACAGGAGAAGAAGTGTTTGTACATTTCTCTGCAATCAATGTTGGAGGATTCAAGTCTCTTGAAGAAGGTCAAAAAGTTGTATTTGATACAGAATGTGACCCTCAGAACAGCAGCAAAATCCGTGCTACTAACGTTTGTTTAGCATAATAACTGCGAACCAAAAGCCGTCTGGATATCCAGACGGCTTTTTAAGACACTAAAAATAGTAAAGGTTGAGAACACAAATGAATTTATTTAATCTTTTTATTATAGCACTAGGACTTTCTATGGATGCTTTTGCAGTCGCCATATGTAAAGGTTTGGCTATGGATAAAATTAATATCAAAAAAGCTTCCATTGTAGGATTATGGTTTGGTAGTTTTCAGGGTCTGATGCCTCTTATCGGTTATTTACTGGGATATCAATTCAAGGATTATATAACCTCTATTGATCACTGGATTGCTTTCGTACTACTACTTCTAATTGGAGGCTCCATGGTAAAAGGATCCTTAAGTAAGGAATCTGATGAAAAAGCCGACGATTCCCTATCTTTTAAAACAATGTTTACACTTGCAATTGCAACTAGCATTGATGCATTAGCAATCGGTGTGAGCTTTGCTTTCTTAGACGTGTCCATCGGACCAGCTGTTCTATTTATCGGAGTAATTACATTTCTGCTATCCATGGTTGGCGTGAAAATAGGAAATGTATTTGGATGTCGTTTCAAATCCAAAGCAGAATTGGCAGGAGGACTGATTCTCATATTGATGGGTACCAAGATTTTGTTAGAACATTTGGGTATCATATAATACGCCTGTGACAGGTGGTTCCAAAAAGCTTATCAAGGAATTAACTTGATAAGCTTTTTTATTAATCTTCTAATCTTCTCAGTTCTGTATATGCCAACAACAATGGACCTACGCCCTTTGCATCATCCTTTACAATAGGCTCTGACATATAATATTCAAAAGTTCCATCTCTTCTTGGATTGTCTACTGGTCCCAAACCAGCTACAAGACAAATACCATCCAAGCTTAACATTCCGTCTTTTTCTTGTAAATATTTATCGCAGATACCCTTAAATGCACGTATCCCATATTCTCTATAGCTTTCAGGTAAGAAATTCAAGCGAACACCTTTCAACAATGAATATGCCATTATCGCACTACCACTTGTCTCCAAATAATTAGGCTCTTTACCGCCCAATGCAGGCAACTGATACCACATTCCACTTTCATCTTGGAATTTAAGCATGGAATCAATTAAATCTATAAATGTCTGCTGTAGTGTCTTATACTCATCTTCATAACCGTTTGAATCACACTTGTTTAATGTATCTAACAACGCCATAGAATACCAGCCAATTGCTCTCAACCAGAAATTCTGTGAAAGTCCTGTTTCTTTATTACACCAAAACATTTCCTTAGAAGAATCATAGGCATGATAATATAATCCTGTCTTTTCATCCCTCATATATTTTACTACATTAGCAAACTGTGAGAATATATCTTTGTAATTCTTCTTATTGTTAAATTTTGTCTCATATTCCATATAAAATGGTTGTCCCATATACATACCATCTAACCAAACTTGATTAGGGTATATTTCCTTGTGCCAGAAATTCCCATCTTTTGTTCTTGGTTGTGTCTGCACTTGGCTATATATCAAATCAATAGCTTTACGATATTTCTCTTTACCGTTCATTTCATATAATGCAAACAAAGTTTTACCCGCATTCACTTGGTCAATGTTGTATTCCTCTACCGAATAGCCATCAATTGTACCGTCTTCGTGAACTCTGTAATCAATAAATGCATCCGCAAATTCATAATACTTCTCTTCACCTGTTGCATGGTAAATTTCCATCATTGCAAGAATCATACAACCATCTATATAATTCCAGCCAGCTTTTGTAACGCCTTCCTTTGCCTTTTCAATATTCCAAGCAGGAACATCCAAGGTACTTTTCTCCATTAGCTCACTAATATATTTCTCAAATATAGGCATTTTCATGAGATTTCCTCCAACACTATTGTTTCATTTATTTTTATATAGCTAATTCTGCTAAATAAAGGTCACATGAATTATATTCTACATTTTTCCCATGAAATAGTCAATCTTATTCCACCGATTCCATGCGGTAAAAACACTTGGATGCAATAAGCATAAGGAATAACGTAGTCGCTAGTAACAATAATGTCATTAAAATATATGCCATATCAAGATTCATGAGGAAGTATCCTACCAAAGCTCCAACAATCGCAATAGTTATTACAATTCCCTGTAACAAAAGTTGTACTAGCTGCCTTCCAACGCGACCCAAAACGTTTCCCAGCAGAGCTTCTGTAACCGCCAACGTGTATAGCTTTGATGCACTAAGTGACACATAAAGAACAATACAAAGAATAGTGGTAAGAGGAGACATCTTCATAACTATAGCACCGGGTAATGTAAAAATACATCCATTTATAAAAGCCCCTATATGTTGTATTAAGGTTGAATACCACAACTTACTAAACGCTGTATCAGGTATTAAAAATGTATAAGGTGTCGATATTTCTTTGGCCCACTTTCCATTATAATTACTGAAGATAAAAATCAGATAAGCCATAGTCCCCGGAATAATAAACTGTCCAAAACTAGAAAAAGTTCCTCCTTCTTCAAGAAATAAATATGCAATTGCTATTCCTGCAATCAAACTGGCAGTGGTGTTCACATCAAATATAAAAAAACGATTCTTTTTATATTCTAGTAATTGACGGTAAAAAATCGCCTTAGAATAATTACTTTTATAAACAACACTAGCCTTTTTATATTTTTTCTTTTTTCCAAATCTAGCTTCTGTGTTACCTTTTTGCCTGCTTTTTACTAGTTCTTCATAATCATCTGCAAACTTAGCTGCATCCTCATAATACTCACCTTCACACTTCATTCGTACTGCTACTATTACTACAGCCACTGTTAACGCCAAATACAGTACTGTTGCAATAACATTAATCAATGTAGGTCCCATAAACAGAAGATGCAATACTCCAATGTTCCACCCAATAATTGGTACTAATTGAACAGCATCGCCATGTAGAAATAGGTTAACACTTTCCCAGCTTAAACCATGCATAATATAAGTATAAATACCAATGGCCGCTAAGCTTCCCAATAATATATATGCCCCTTTTACAACGATTGCACGCCCTTTTTCTCTTAACCTCTCAGAACCATACAGCATCACCATAATAGAGCCTTCCAATAGATTCTCAACAATATTGGCAAAAAAGAAATATAAAAGCATACGCCATAATTCCACATTAAAATAAATTGTAAAAATAACGACTACAAAAGTATTGATTATAATACCCGTTAAAATATTTTTTAAATGGGCATATAATAAAATCTTTTTAGGACTAATCGGTGATGCAAATAGAAAATGGGCATCACCTGATTTAAATAACAGTCCTTTCCTCTTTGCATATGACAATAAATTGGCCGGTATGACCCAAAAAGCAAATACTGTTAATATTGCTGTCATTCCTTCAGGTGTAGCAATCCCCATCTCACCTAAACGTTCCATATATATTGGTATTGCCACTCCATAAATGATAATAATAAGAAGCATAAAATATGTTATCGGTTTGCGGAAAGCACGTTTTGCTTTATTCACAAAACTTCTGCGATATAGATAAAAAATAGCATTCATCTACTTATCCTCCTTATCCAATTCATTATCAATTACTTCATGATTACCATTACTACTTTTTTGATGATTCGTAACTTTGAAAAATAACTCCTCCAAATCTTCATTGTCTACAGACTCTCTTTCATATACCCCTAGTATATGTCCCTTATCCATAACAAACGTAACATCCCAAAGTTCTTTCACCATTTCCAACATATGTGTACTGATTAATACTGTAACACCATGCTCTTTAAGCTCCAAAACCACTTGCTTTAGTTCCTTTATTGCCATAGGATCCAAACCAACCATAGGCTCATCTAATAAAATCACTTTTGGTTTGATAATAAGTGCGCAGCAAATACTTACTTTTTGCATCATTCCTTTGGAAAGTTCATTTCCTAACTTATCTTGCTTATCATCCATTTCAAATCGCTCTAACAAATCAATGATCTCTTCTTCGGAAACGTCAATGCCATAAGCACGAAGCATAAAATCAATATGTTCTCTTACTGTAAGTGCTTCATACATGCTAGGAATCTCTGGCACGTAAGCAAACACTTTTTTGGCTTCTATATTTTTAGCTGAAATTCCATTTATACCTATTTTTCCTTGATAACGAACTAAACCAGATATACTTTTTATCACAGTTGATTTACCAGCTCCGTTGGGACCTAGAAGAACACCAACTTTGCCGTTTGGCACCACAAAACTAACATTGTCTACTGCCAAAAACTTTCCGTATTTTTTTGATATACCATTAATCTCTAACATACTCTTTCCCTCATCTCTCTTATTCTTTCCACACTATATTGCAGGTATATTTCCCATTCCCATTAATACAGAAATTAGATATAACAATAATAGGTGAACGGGATAAAACAGATAGAATACATATTTTAATCTTAATCCACGTTCTCCATTGTAAAAACAGATTAATCCAAAAGCCACTAGAGCAGTTACCTCACTTAGTCCAGCACCGATTAAAATACCACCACCAATTAATATCAATGCCGCAGCACCAAATCGCCAGCCAGGATGATTACGGAGGCAATACAGCGCAACAATAAGAACCACTCCCATAGCAGAATAATCAGTATTTAATAAATTGGCCATTTCAGCACCAACAACAACTGCAACAATGCTCAGTATAACTTTAAAAGCTTTATGAATTTTAAATTTCTGAACAATATCCATAATTGCTAATACAACAATTCCTAAAAACAATGTAAAGAATACATTTTGGTATCCGAAATCATATATTGTTCCTGTTAACGCTAAATCAAATGGGATTTCTGATACCAATGCAAATATACCTAATCTGAAAATATATTTATTCACATTTCGTGTCTTTTGGAATCCTTCAACTAATAAAAAGCAAAAGATTGGAAACGCTATTCTGCCAACCATTCGTAACATTGAATATCCACCGTATAGGAGGAAATTTTCTTGCAACCATACAAACATTACATTAATATCCGAATTGGCTACGACACCCATAATATCTGTTTGTTGAAGCATTCTCATTAAGACTATTGCTCCAATATGATCCAATAACATGGTAACAATTGCTATTATTTTAAGCGTGCTACCAGAAATGCCTTTTTTCTTTTTAACTTGATTCTCAGCCAATTTACGTTCATTTCCTTGATATTCTACTGTATAACTACTCACTATCCTCTTACCTCCTCATAAATAAGAAAATCTATCTTTTACGCCCCGTGTTGTATTACTTGATTAATACATTAACCGTTTTCTGGGAAAATGTCAAGGTGATATATTGCACGAATATAGGGCATAACGTTCAAAAGCCGAAAGTAACTTAACATGTTACTTTCGGCTTTTTTTATACTACTTTATACCCCGTCCCCCATACTACTTTTAAGTAATGAGGTTCTTTGGGATTTCTTTCTATTTTTTCACGAATATGTCGTATATGTACCGGAATCGTATTATCTGCACCAATTGGTCGCATTTGCCATATTAATTCATAAATTTCATCTATTGATAATACCTTACCCCGTTCCGATACTAATAATCGAAGTATTTTATATTCAATAGGTGTCAACCTAACCTCTCTGCCGTCTACCATAACCTTTCTTTGAACATCATTAATCTCTAAG
>CAZKGP010000125.1:0-6933 GCA_964552225.1 uncultured Acetatifactor sp. | reverse complement strand
GGTGCTACTGGACCTAACGGTGCTGACGGGGCGACTGGTCCTACGGGCGCGACTGGTCCCACGGGAGCTACTGGTCCTACGGGTGCCACAGGACCTACTGGAGCCACAGGAGCTACTGGCGCAACTGGACCTACGGGTCCTACAGGAGCAAATGGCACTGGAACAATTATTCCCTTTGCATCTGGATTGCCAGTCACTGTAACATCCCTTGCAAGTGGATTAGTTGGTTTACCTGCTTTTGTTGGATTTGGAAGTAGCGCACAGGGGTTAACAGTTCTTGGAGCTACTATTGATATAACTAATGCTGCTGGAACACTTTCCAACTTTGCTTTCCAAGTACCAAGAAATGCTATCATTACCTCTTTTTCTGTTTTCTTTAGTACTACAGTTGCCTTGTCACTATTAGGTAATGCAACTGTAACGGCACAAATTTATCAATCACCAACACCTAACAATGTATTTTCTCCCATTGTCGGAACATCATTGACATTGAATCCTGTATTATCAGGAACTGTTTCTGTAGGAACAATCCTGACTGGAGTGCTTTCAAGTCTTAGTATTCCAGTAACAGCAAATACAAGATTGATGCTAGTGATTTCCACCACCGCTACGGGATTAAATATAGCAAATACTGTTGCTGGATATGTGAGTGCAGGGTTAGCATTGACTTAAATAAACCCTATGTAAGTATGTTCAGATTCGGCAATACTTTAAATTACACAAAAATAATAGATAATAGCCTGACAAGGATATATATCCTCATTAGGCTATTATTTTAATAAAAAGTCGCTTAAATGTCGTTGGGAATTATGTTGATGAATATATATTTTTATTTAACCTTCTTTGCCTTGGGATAAATCTTTTCCATTTTCTCATCATCAAAATGCTCGTCTAACCACTCATCCATTGAATTAAATGCTTCTATGCTATTGCTTCTGGAATTGTACCGAATCAAAGCAACACTAGACATTAATATGTTACAAGTCATAAATATGATTAACGACCATGTTAATATTTTCCCCGGCTTTATTGGGACTTTTTCTATGAGTTTTGAAAAAAGAGGATAAAGTTTCTTAAACCATACCACTGCAGCTATTCCCCAAAATAAACAGTATAATAAGTTAATTCTTCCACCAAGATTATAAGGTAAACCGCTATAATCCCAGAAAACGGTACCAAATACCACCTCTGTAAAAACACTACAGATATACTCATAGGCACCACCAAGAAATACACCCGTAAAAAACAAAAAGGCATCAGAACTTTTCCTATACTTATAAAGCAATCCTGTAACTGCTGCAATCCCAAGTCCCCACACAATACTAAATGGTCCCCATACTACACTACTTCTGCTCATCCATGTGCCCATTGTTATACGACAAAAAATAGTCTCCGTTATATCCCCCAAAAAAGCACCAATAATAAATAATAAAAAAAGTTTATAAAAGCTACATCCATACGCAAAAATATTCTTTTCTTTTTGCTCTTCTTTGCTTTGTACCTTTTGAGGATAAGCACGGGAAATACGTTTATCAACTAAAACATAAATTTTATTTCCAAGTGTTTCACTCACTGAATCTAATAGTTCATTTGTTGCTTTCCACTGTTCTAACTTCTTACTGCGCCCTTTTAGGATTATCATGGTAGCTGCACCATCTAATACTACAACTCCTGCAACTATAGCGGTCAGTAGCTTAACAAGAAGCCCTGGAAACATTTCATATATGCTAAAACAAAAATTATTGCCCCATTTCATCATTAGAAAACCCAAAACGCCCCACAGAATAGAGGTAGGCGCACTTATGTATCCATCTAAATTCCAAGGAAGTGAAGAATAATTCCACCACCGCTCATGATACATTTTCTCGATTAATCCTCCTGCAACCCACTCTACTAAAGTTGCAAGTATCATACTACCAAGAAAAAGCCATATACCACTCAACTCTTGAGCTACGAAGGTAATTACAAGTGCCGCAATACCATATATGACACAAAAGGGACCATTAATAATGCCTCTGTTAACAAAACGCTTTTGTTTCGTTGCTGCCACAACGGTTTCTAATATCCATCCTAAAAAAGAATAAATAAGAAAGATCCATAATAATTTATAGATAATGTTTAACATTATATTCTCCTTGTGTCCACTCTCAATAAATCCTTCATATATGACTATTGTCTTTGAATGTTACTTATGACCATTCTCATCTAAAATCAGCCAACTGATATATATTTTGTCAATATTGTCGATATTTGTCAACACAATATAATATTTTTTTAAACAATTTAGTAATTTTTTATAATTATTAGTTTTGAGAGATAATTTTTGCTAAACTCATTATTCCTCCACCATAAGCTGTACCCTGCTCTGTATGATATAAGCCACCTCCTGTGCACTCTTATCTCCAGTGAAGTAAGGTGCTGTTTCCTCCCGTATGATAGACATGATAACTGGATCAATCAAAACACGGCTTAGCTCTCCGTTATAAATAATATCCTCCAGAATGGATATTTCCTGATCGTTAATGGTTAGTGCTTCCCTATTATTAGTACGTACTGTCTCACTTTTCGCCGCTGCTGCTTTTTCTTTTAAAATAGATCTTCGGATTGGAAATCCAGCTTCTACCATACCTAGACAATTCTGATTTGACTCCCACAGCAGACTCTCTATAAATTCCCAGGCTCCCTCTTTCTGTTTGCTCCCAGCATAAATAGCACAACTGTCACTGCTTGCCGTAATTCCATAAGTTTGCCCCGAAAGCGTAGGATACCCATAGATTTGATATTCCCTGCCATAAGTATATACATTAGATAAATAGAAAAAGAACTCAGCCGCAAACTTAACTTCATTGTATAATAAATTCCATTCATACTCCTCGTAAGTCTCAAATTCCATATGATTCGACCAGTCAGCCTCTGCATATTCCTTGCACAATGCAAGCATATCCATAAATGCTTCTGTTTCAAATGCCACTGTTTTCTGCTCCCAGTTAATAAACTCCTCCTGCCTGCCACACAGCATGTAAGACAGTAGCGTATCTGGATTTCCCACCTCTCCTCCGATTATATTCTTTTCCCATTGGTTTTTTTCAATCAAATCAAGGAACGTCTCCATGTTCCATTCCTCTACAAATACTTCATATTCTGGATGTATCAAAAGTCCTCTCAGCTGGAATTTGGGTGTAAAAAGATACAGTCCACCGTCTACTCTATATGTGTCCAGAACATTCCATATAATGTCATCTTTGTACTGGGATTGCTCTAGATATGGAGATAAATCCTCCAGATAGCCATTTTTAACATAGGAGTCGTAATAATGGGAATACATCATATCTATAATATCTGGTCCATCTCCAGATGCCATGTCTGCATGCAACCTCTCCATATCAAACCAGCCTTCATATTTCTTAATTGTAACATAATAGTCCTTATTCTCCTGATTAAATGTAGTAATGGCAGTCCATATGCTGGAAGTGGCATTATCATTCACCTCTCCCACCATTCCGTAAACAAGCTCCGTCCGTTGCTCTGTAAATGAATCTCTTTCGCTTAATAGACTGTAGCGTAAACTATCTCCACTGTTCCTAACCCAACCATACAGTTGCAGGGTCCCCTCTTCCACGTCATGATACCCAGCCATAACGGAAATCACTCCTAGCTTCACCAAATCGGTTCTTGATAACAGCCCACCAGTTTCCCTGTCAAGAAACAGAATTGCTTCATTAGTTGACAGGCACAGTGTTCCTTCCTCACTGCTTTGGATGCCGTGTACCTTTCCAGCAGATACGTCCAACGTCCACTTTTTTTCCGCCTTATTTCCATTAAATTCATACAATATAACTTCATTTGTGTCCGCTACTACACATTCCACATACCCTTCAGCATTTTCCTGAAAAAAGCTGATATTTCCCCTCAACTCATACGTATATGTTTGCTTCCCGTCACCGTCCAAGCGCATCACGGTATTCCCGCTGACAAGATATACATTTTCATTACTATCCACAAAAAAACCGCTTCCCACAACAGCATAGCTTTCCTTCTCTTCTGCCTTTATGGACATGACATTGCTCCACTCACCATTTGCATGACACTTGCGGATTTCAAAAGTATCCTTCTCTTTATTATGAATCTCTGCCAAAAGCGTCCCATTCTGTTCTCCAATATTTATGATAGAATAATCCCCGTCTTCTATCTTCCATTCCATCTTCTCCAGCCCTGCTCCACTAGTACCAAAGTCGAGCTTATAGATAAAATCGTCTTTCACAGTAGTAATTGCCCATGCATTCTCTGATCCGAAAACGACTTGCTCAGGATTCTGAACTGCCAGTTCCTCCGAATGATCTATGCCGAAAGTCTTTTCTTGGATTTCCTCACTGACTTCCTTTCCACAAGAAGACAACAGCACTGCCAGAATAAAGGTAACTAAGAAAATATTTTTCTTACTACTTGGTAGTTTCTTCATCTCTTCCATATGTTTAACCATGCCTTTCCAAAACCTGATTTTATGCAATACAATTGTGTATAACGTTATTCTACAGTTGTCTTAAATGGTTGTCAAGGTTATTTTCGGCAGTTGTGGAAAATGGTTTGAGAGTGATGCTAAACACACTATAATTGTTTATTGTACAGCAGGCAGGTTAGTGGTACTGTCTTTCCGCCAAGCTCCATTTTGATTTCTTTTTCCTCGGAACGTTCAAACCCTTTATGCTCGTAAAACTGGTATGTGCAGTTATCATCAGTGTACAGATAAATAAGTTTGCCTTTTTCACGTCTGCTTAATTCATCAAGTAATTTTGTGCCGATGCCTTTTCCATGAATAGTTGGCTCAGCCGCAAGAAAGCAAATCTCGCCATCAGGAGTAGTTGTCTTTACAAAATTTTTATACATTGTTTCATTTGCGGCATCATAGGTATTAGGGCCGCCTTTGACCATAATAGCCATAGCTGCCCTAACCATATTGATATAAAGCTTTCTCCAAAAAGAAGAATACAACTTTGGCTCGTTTTTCATATCAGCCATAAGAATACCCACAAGTTTGTCGCCCATATATGCAGCTAAGACCTGTGTTGCACGTTCCAACTCCAAATACAGAAAATATCTGCCATATAAGCGGAGTGCCAACTCACTATCTACATATCTTTCGAAGTGCATTCCTTTAATGGCAAAATCTATGACCTTATTAAAATCTTTACGCTCTAATGCTTTTATTTCAACCTCCATCATACCGATGCCTCTCTTTCTCTTATTTCTACAATTTCTTTTGAGATAATCTCACCGAGATTTTCGGCTGTTTTAACAAGGAAGTTGCAAGCATCTTCGCCAAGGACAGTAAGAACCTTATCCTCAAAGAGTTGTGTCTCTTTCAGCATTTTTGAAAAATATACATTTCCCTCTATAGTGAACACCACAAATTTTTCCTTCATGTTGCCCCCAGGAACAAGCGTAATATACCCCTGTTTTATAAAATCCAACAAAATGCTATGAACGGTAGATTTTGGAAGATGCAATGCATCACAAATCTTTTTTTGTGTTACGTTCTCATCTTCATTAATCAAACAAACCGTCATTAAAGCATTAAATGTTAGTCCATGCTTTTTGGCTATGACAGCATAAGCCAAATCAATATTGTTTAGTGCGGTGTTCAAGCGCGACATTGTTTCTCTGTTATTCATTACTAATCTCCTCTTTAGTGCGAAACCGCACCTTTTATAGAATAGTATGATTTCGCACTATTGTCAAGTTCCATCGAACTACGCTAGAAAAAGTAGTAGACAAAATCCGTCACCTAAATTTAGATGGCGGATTTTTTTAATATCAATCATATACAACTTACAACGGCAAACTCGCCTCCACACACAATGCCCCATACCCAACTCTATCATTTGGAATATTCTGTTCTCCTCTCAGAACTTTAGCTCCTTTTCGTAGATATGATTTTACTTTCTCACCATATAGGAAATCATCATTTCCCTTCACAATACCCCACTCCATCAAAAGAGCTGCACTTCCCGTTACTAGGGGTGTTGCAAAAGAAGTGCCTGTGACTGCACGATAACCACCATAAAGGTCTGGTGCCACAATATCTACTCCTGGAGCAACAATGTCTGGCTTAGTCAATCCTGCCATAACCACTCCTACCGTCCTTCTTTGGTCTACATATCCACGCCCTGAAAAGTCCGCATAAGAATTATAGGTACTATCATAAGCACCTACTGTAATCACCTTAGATGCTGTAGACGGAATGGTAAGCGTTACTTGAGGTGTGGGATTATAAAAACCTGTGTTATCATTTCGTACCGCACTTCCTGATAGATATAGATAGTATTGTCCTGTAACAATTTCCACGGGCTCTATAATAATCTGCCATACCCCACTGTTAATATAAGGACGGTCTACAGGAATCAGTTCTAAATATATTTCTTGGTCCACCGAGTATGGTGTTGGTTCTCCAATATATGTAAGAATATCTGTTTGTTCCATTCGTACCGTAAATTTCCCACCCTCTATTGACTGAGGCAGTTCTTGTATGGTGCCTCCTGGAGAGCGTAGTCTTATCCGGTATAAATCACTATATTGCTTCCAAATCTGAATGCTTAAATTGTACTCATATTCTGCAACGGCAAGCTCAACTACTGTGTTTTCCTGGACATTTCCAGTAATATGTCCTGATGAATTACCTTCATTACCACTACCTACACAGATAACTGTTCTACCGATTTCCGCTGCATTATCAAGAAAACGCTCTAATAAAGAGCTGCCATCATGTGCGCCATATGTATTTCCAAAGCTTAAGTTAATAACAAGGGGCATTTGCAGTTCAATTCCTTTTCTTACTGCATAGGTAATACCGCGCATGATTTCTGTAGTTCTTGGGAATCCCAATTCCTCTGGAACACCTAATTTCACAATCAATAAATCACTATTTGGTGCTACCCC
>CAZKGP010000124.1:0-6962 GCA_964552225.1 uncultured Acetatifactor sp. | reverse complement strand
GAATTGCAACAACCTCACCTCCAAGCTCCTTTAAAGCCTCCACAGAGGTATAATAAGAAGCCCCTTCTGCACAATCTACTACCACCTTCATTCCGGCCAAATTCACAGGCACAGACTGGATTGCATGGTTAATATATTCTTCCCTTGCATCGGTACGATATTTAACTTTGCCAACACCAGTCCCTATGGGAAATTTAATTCCTGGAAGGTTTTTGGATATCATCTCTTCGATTTCATCTTCCATACTATCTGGAAGCTTAAATCCATTTCCGTCAAAAAACTTTATGCCATTGAATTCTACAGGATTGTGTGATGCTGAAATTACAACACCGGCATCCACCTTATATTTTTGTGTTAAATAAGCAATTGCAGGTGTTGGGATAATACCTACGTAGATACAATTTGCCCCAACAGAGCAAGCTCCAGCCATAAGAGCATTGGCTAACATGTCACCCGATACACGAGTGTCGCATCCAATCATTATAGTTGGTTTATGTTCTTTTTCCTTTGTTAATACATAAGCTCCCGCTTGGCCTAATTGCATGGCCAACATAGGAGTTAATTCCTCATTTGCAATACCTCTAACACCATCTGTTCCAAATAGTCTTGCCATTTTTCTTCTCATTTCTTTTATTCTACTTTTTTAACAACCTCAACATAAACAGTAATAGGTTTAGATACTGACATAGTTTCAGGAATTTGTACCTCTACAGGAATATAATAGGTCCCCTCCTTCATATCTGTCAAATTGTGTTCTTCCATCCATGCCTTGATATCTAAAATGCCTACCAATGTATTATCTCGGATTTCATTAACCTCAGCTACTAATCCATCTATTTGCATCTCATACGAATTAATCTCATCAATTATATTCACTTCATACCCATCAGGAATATTAAGCATCTGTATATTTCCTACAGGCATATGAAACAGTTTACTAATTTCTTTTTCAATATATACCGTTACCTTAACATTAGCATTAAATTCTTTATCCGCTAACTCCGTATCAGCTGGCAAATATTCTTTAATATTATAATTATATACTAAATTCTCTGTTCTTTCAGTCACATCAAGTATATCTTCTGGAATGGTAATCATGTCGATAGCATCAAGAACAGATGACTGCCCCGCAAGTTTTACTGTATTTGGTATACTTTCTACTAAATCTGTTGTTTGATATCCCTTTGCAGGTATACCCTTAACATTGTACTTAATAGGAACATCCTTTGTTGCCAATACCGATACCCTTACCATAACAGTTTTGTCTCTCTTTTCAATGCTTTTTTCATCTACTAGCTTATTATCTTTATCGTATAGTTTGATTTCACCTGAGGCAGATAAGTCCGATGTAATGCCTTCTACATCTACATCTACCACTGCCGAACTAATTTGTTCCACTTTTGAAGCTGGCCCAGAAATAGTAATACGGTTTAAATCTGCTTTGGCACTAGTCATTATATACCCCTCTGCCACATCGCCCTTTACATTAACTGTAAGCGGTAGATTCTTAGGACTTTTAGTGTCTATAGAAAGCTTTAACACAGCTTGACTTTCTGAACTTGCATAGATTTCACTAATTTCCCTACTATAAGAAGGAACACTTAAATCTATCCAAACAGTATCCATCTGTGTTATTTTACTAAAATCAGCCACAGCCACAATATCGTTTTCTTTAATTTCAGTCAACACTTTTTTGCGAGCTCTTATATCTACTCTTTTTATAACATCAGAGCCATCAAGCACTTCAAAAACTTTTCCTTCTTCTATTAATTTATCTGTATTTATAATTTTTACAGGGATATTATAATAATCTTCAGATACTATCGGATTTTCAATTTGTACTACAAGCACCCAAAGCCCAAATGCAATAACAACCGAAAGAAGTTTTAGTCCCCAATTAGAAAATATTTTTTTCCTCATTTTTTAGACCTTCTCCTTCCTTTCCACTTACGTTTTCCTTTTTCTTCATCTGTATTCTCAGCTTGCAATTGTCGTAATCTTTCCTTTAATCTTTCACTATCTAACCCTCTATCCAAATTACCATCACAAGCAACACTAATCTTACCAGTTTGTTCAGAAACGATAATAACTAGTGCATCAGTCACCTCAGTAATTCCAACTCCTGCTCGATGTCTTGTTCCTAATTCTTTACCCAATCCCATATTATCTGATAGTGGTAAATAGCAGGTTGCAGAGGTAATTCTATTCCCACGAATAATAATTGCTCCATCATGAAGTGGAGTATTATGTTCAAATATATTAATTAAAAGCTGACTAGTTACAACACCATCTACCTCAATACCAGTACGTTCATAGTCACTTAGCAAATCGGATTGTTCAATTACAATAAGAGCTCCGGTTTTCGCTTTGCTCATTTCAACACACGCCTTCGCTATTTCATTAATAGATTTATCTGAAAATGACTCCTGAACTCTTCTGCTACTATCAAAGGGCAAAATAGAATGAATAATATTCTTTTTACCTAATTGTTCTAATGCTCTCCTGAGTTCAGGCTGTAGTACAATAAGCATAGCAATTACTGCAAATGTAAGTACATTTTTAGCAATCCATAAAATGGTCACCATCTCGAAGAAATTAGCAATTAAAAGAAAAACTATAATTACTACTAATCCCTTAAGCAAAGACCATGCCCTACTATTCTTAATCCACAGCATAATGTGATACACCAAAAAAGCGATAATGAGAATCTCCACAAAATCGCCTGCGTCCATAAATGGTGTAGACTGTTTTAATGCTACAACTGCTTGCTTAAACCATTGCATGTTAACTTACCCTTATTTCCTTATATCATCATAATCATTTCTGTTGCCTTGAACCATGCTACTACCATTGACAGAAACACTTCTCCGATTCCCCAAATGGTCGCTTCGGTATTCCCGAGATGCCATATTGGATCTGCTCATGGTTCCATTTGTCGATGTTCGTTCTGTAACAATACTCCTTGTCCTACTTGGAGAATCATTCTCCCTCTCACGTGAATAGCTTGAAGAGGATTGTCTATGTTGAGTATTAATTTTTTTAACAGTTTTGGTCTGAACTGAAACATTCATTTTGGGAACAGCCTTTACATAATAATAATATTCATCATCCTCAAATTGAACTTTTTCAGTTCGGCTATAATCTACACAAAATCTGAAGAATTCAAGTATTTTACCTATAGCAACGGCTATAATTGAACCTAATATAGCTCCAAAAATAGATAAATTGGTGTCATAAAGCAAATCACCAATTAATAAAATAATAAGATTAATAATCGTTCCTGCAATTATCGCTATGGTCCAAGAATAATCAATGGACATTCTTCGAATTAAGTATACAACAATAATTGTAATCGCAAATGCAGCAATACAAACCATCATCGCTTTATTATTTAAAATTCCTTCAATTACCATCCTTAGTTTTACAGTTGCCTCTTCAGCACCCATATTGCTTATTTTAGGAGCACTAAGAGATATAAAATCGATGAAATAAAATACTAAAACTCCACAACCTACAGATATAGCCGAAGCAGGTGTACCAATTAACCCTGCTGCTATAGGCATTACATAGGGTATTTTAAGAATAAATAATAGTGGGGTCAAAAGTATCATAATAGCATCTTTTGATGCAAATCGAAAGAACAGCAAAAACATTACTAAATACACACACAAAGCTACCAATGCAACCTCCATCGATAACGAATACATGTGCAACAGACTTACTAGTGCTGAAAATAATAGAATACATCCATTAGGTAGGAAAGAGCAAAACAGTGAAATCAATAAAACAATTAAAACATTGTCTAACCTATTCATATATCCTAATTTTGCATTTATCATATTAAGTGCAATAAAAGCTAGCAAAAACTTAACAACCGGCAATATAAATACTTCGTTCTTGCTGTAAATCAATTTAATTTTCTCTTTTAACTCAAGTAAACTAGTCATTACTATAATCCTTTCAGGATTCATTTTATTGGTTTTGATATAATGAATTTAATTTTTTTAAATTTACATAATATCGTTTTAGACTCTTTCTAGCCTTGGTATAACGATAGGAAAAAATTATATATGAAATGATACCATATATTACTATTGTTACCCCATATAGTATTAAAACATTCTTTGCAAAGGCAAAAATATCCATTTTATAGATATCTTGCATAAATACTTCAAAGTCATAAAATATATATAATGCAAAAAAAACTCCAAAGCAAATAGTGGCACTAATAAGTGATTTTAGTACCTGCAACGCTATATAGTCCCCGCGAAAATATTTACCTATAGCCACATTTTTCTTGCCTTCATTTTGTTCATATGATGCCATTTGTGTCATCAATATAATTCTTTCTTCATTAAGCATATCTTATCTAGCTCCACTTTATAAAAATCTCATTTTATTTTCCTTTGATGTGCGTAAAGATTTTGCTTCTTCTTTTTGTGGTGTATCCTTAACGAAAGCACTGTTTAGTCCTTTTGCCAAATCATTTTTACACTTTTCACACATTTTTCCACCTCTAATTTGTTCGCCACAACTTTCGCAAGCCATTCTTATAGGTGAATCTTCTGTTAACTCCAAGCGTTCTTCCCTAAGCCACTGATATATCTGCCCAGTCTCTACGTCACATTCATGGCATACCTCTGGTATACTAACTCTTGGGTTCTCACGTATATATTCCTTAACCTCTTGAAACTTTTCTTCTAAAGCATCCCTACAAGCAGGGCAAGTATACATGCCTGATAAGTAATTAAACAGCCGACCGCATTTTCTACAATTTTTAATATTCATATTTCCCTCCACTAATTATAACAATATTTCACTATAAGCCTGTACCACAAGACAATGTTATAAAAAACACTTTCTTAATGCCTCCATCTAGCAAAACACGGGAAACCTCATCAATAGTACTCCCTGTAGTATAAATATCGTCAATAACTATAATTGTATTTAATTTTACATCATTTCTGTTAATAATAAAAGCCTTTTTGAGTTTTTTTTGTCTTTCTATAGGATTTAAATGCTTTAAGGGTACAGTATTTTTCACCCTTTTTAACATTTTACCACATACTGGTATATCTGTATATTTGCTAATGGCTTTAGCCAATAAAAAAGATTGATTGTAGCCTCGCTTGAGCTGCTTCTTACGATGAAGAGGAATCGGTACAAGTCCATCTGGCTGCACCTGTCGAATAAAGTCTCCTAAATGTAACGCGATCTCTTGACCATAAAAATCAGCATATTCTTGTCTATTCTGATATTTAAACCGATAGATACCAGCCACTGCGCTTTTATATTCATACAAGGATCTTCCCCTAATATAGAAATGGGACTTATTTCTGCAATCATAGCAATATTCAGCTTCTTCATTTTCCATTTTCTTGCCACACTTAAAGCATTTCGGAGATGTAATATAAGATAATTTAGAAATACATTTATCGCAGATATTGTGATTCCAAGGTTTTACAACATCGTCGCAAACAGGGCAGTGCAAGGGGTATAAAAGATTAATGATACTTGTTATTATTCCTTTATTTTTTTTCATAAGACTCACCTTTCTTCGGCAAGCCTTCTCCAACTCGGTCTTCTCTATGTCATTTCTGTAAATTCAATGATTCTATCAGCCAGCGCGGTGTATCGCTTATTCTCACTTTCATTTTCAATCATACTACGCACAGTCTCACTACTGCCCAATATAGTAACACAATTACGTGCGCGAGTCACCCCTGTGTATAAAAGATTACGATTAAACAACATTCTAGGTCCGCTTAGTAGGGGCATAATTACCGCCGGATACTCACTTCCCTGAGATTTATGAATGGTAATAGCGTAAGAAAGCTCTAATTCCTCTAATGACGAAAAAGGATAAGTTACTCGTCTTTGCTCATCATACTCTACCACAAGAGTAGAGGTGTTGTCATTAATTTCAAGTATTTTCCCCATATCACCATTAAATACGCCAACGCCACTATCAATTGGAATTCCATACTTACTCACCACTTCCCATTCTAGTTGATAATTATTTTTCACTTGCATTACCTTATCACCTTCACGATAAACAGTTGTCCCACTAGCGTATTCTCTTTTTTGTGGATCTGGAGCATTTAAATATTTTTGTAAAATAGTATTTAATGTCTCTACTCCAAGAGTTCCCTTTCTCATTGGAGTTAATACTTGTATATCATATGGTGTTGCATCAACATAGGGGGGCAATTTTTCTTGAATTAGCTGAATCATATGTTTATAAATTACATTTACGTCATTTCTCTCTAACAGGAAAAAATCACGACTTTTATTATCAAGACGAATCTGTTCGCCTAAATTAATGCGATGGGCATTTACTACGATATCGCTTTCCCCCGCTTGGCGAAATATTTTCTGTAGAACTACCATTGGAAATGTTTTACTTTGTATAATATCTTTAAGAATTTGTCCTGGTCCAACACTAGGTAATTGATTCATATCACCTACTAATATTAATCTAGTTCCAGGAGCAATTGCTTTTAATAAAGATTGAAATAATTGCAAATCTACCATAGACATCTCATCTATAATAATAACATCGGCTTCCAAAGGATTCTCTTCATTTTTTTCGAAATGCACTTTTTTAGAATTTTCATCAGATAATCCACCATTTAATTCCAACATACGGTGAATCGTTCTTGCTTCAAATCCAGTCGCCTCGGTCATACGTTTTGCGGCACGACCGGTAGGTGCTGCCAAAAAAATATCTAACCCTTCCGCCTCAAAAAAGCGGATTATCATATTAATTGCGGTTGTTTTACCTGTTCCTGGTCCTCCAGATAAAACCATCAATCCTCTTCTAACACTTTCCATTACTGCTTCTTGCTGTAGTACATCCATTTCAATAGAAAGTGCAGATGCTAGCTTTTCTATCTTTTTCTTAATTGCCGCCTCTTCCTTTTCACGTTCCTGTCCTCGAGTAAACAACATTGGAATATTTA
>CAZKGP010000123.1:0-6963 GCA_964552225.1 uncultured Acetatifactor sp. | reverse complement strand
GGCGAATGGAATGGTTAGGACTGCTTCGCCCCATTCTATGGCTGGCTGGAATCTGCAGTGTAATCACTAGTTATACGAGACGTGCAATGAGGACATCTAGTTGCCTCTAATGCAATTTTACTCTTACAATAAGGGCAGTCCTTAGTGGTCGGTGCTACTTTAGCCTTATCCTCTTTGGCAGTAAGTTTATCATTTAAAGTATTAATTAACTTAACAAGGCAAAAAATAACAAAAGAAGTAATTAAGAAATTAATAACTGCAGTAATAAAATTACCATACATTAAAGTAGGGGCATTTTCCCCAGAGCCTAGAGTTAGTTTCAAATAGGAAAAGTCCTTCCCTCCAAAAATTCCTAGAACAGGAGTTAAAATATCTTGATTAAGGGAGGTTACAATAGAAGTAAAAGCTCCACCTACAATAACACCCACTGCCATGTCTATTACATTACCACGCGTTATAAACTTTTTAAACTCACCAATAAACCCTTTTCCTTTTTTCACAAGTTTATCATTCCCCTTATATTTTTTTAGGTCATTTATCTTATTAGACTTCATAGGAATCTCTAACTGAACGAACTGTTATCTTTGGTATTCCTTCATACTCATCAGGAAGTGTTGCTGTAATGGTATGCTCTTTATTATCTGTCAAGTGAATAAAATTATCCGATAATATAATATCTATATCATGAACGGTAATCTCCACAAATAAGGCTACCACATCACAACTTAATGTAATATTTAACTGTGTATCATCTGTTAGATTCCGACTCACTTCATACTGAATATCTGCTTTTGGCAAATGTAAATGCTTATACGGTTTCCAGAATTCCACTTGTCTAGACACAGTTCCATCCGAGTGAGTAAACACAGTTTCTAAGAAACGTTCGTTTTCTTCTCCTTCTATATATTCTTTCATCTCTATTGAATCCATAGTTGCTACTTCAAGTGCCTTTGTGTGAATCGTTCCTGCCCACTCCTGCAACACGTTGCACTCCATATCTTTAACGTAAAGCTTCACTTGAGTAGAAGCATCTATAAAAGTTTCATTTTGCACATAAGGAATTACCTTTGTCCCTTCGATTTTAAGACTTCCCAAAATATCCGCATAGAAATGACGTGCCATATAATGAAGAGCCTTCCAACGTCCAAAGTAATCAATACTAGCCCAAGATGCTACTGGCCAATTATCATTTATTTGCCAATAAATAGAACCCATACATCTGCCTCTATTTCTTCTCCAATGCTCTACTCCACTTTTAATTGCTATTCCCTGTAGCACCTGACTGATATAAATAAGAGATTCAAAATCCTTAGGATAAAGGAAATTAGCAGAAATATATTGTAGTATCTTGGCATTAGCCGTTCCGTTTTTTTGATGACTTTCCATAACCTCAGAGAAAATATTTCTATCCTCTGGTAAGGTAAATGTTTCTATGGTTGCCATAGAAGGAAATGATTGAAAACCAAATTCTGAGCAAAATCTAAAAAAGTAATTCTCGTAATCTGTAAATGGTTTCTCTCCATGCCATACATCCCAATAATGTCTATCTCCTGCATCATCCCCATCAGGATTCTGAATACCACCACCTGAAGAAGGGGAAGAAGGCCAATAAAATGTAGTGTCGTCTTCTTGACGTAATATACTTGGAATCAATTCCTCAAACATCGTCAAATAATCTTTGCGAAGGGCTTCACTGTGGTCGCAAAATCCTTCCCAATGATCCCATGCAGATTCCATCTCATTATTACCACACCACAGTCCAAGGCTGGCATGATGACGTAATCTTCTTACATTATCCCTTGTTTCTTCTATGATATTTTGTTTAAAATCCTCCCACAACTCATATACATTACAAGCATACATAAAGTCCTGCCATACAATAAGTCCTTTTTGATCACATAAATCATAAAAAGTATCATCTGGATAATAACCGCCGCCCCAAACCCTCAGACAGTTAAATCCAGCATCTACAGAGGAATCTACAAGATATGATATCCGCTCTGGCGTAATCCAAGAATAGACACAATCCTCAGGAATATAATTGGCTCCTTTGATAAAAATTTTCACTCCATTTACACAAAAAGCAAATTCTTCTCCCCATTGGTCCTTCTCCCTACTTACTGTTATGGTACGCAGACCTATTGTATATTTTCTTTCATTTAAAATACTTCCCTTATATTTTAATATAGCTTTTATGGTATACAGAGGTTGTGCACCATAACGATTAGGCCACCAAATCTGTGGTTGTTCCACCAAATATTGTTCCGCAAAAGTTACCTCTTCGCCATCTGGATTAAGTAAGGTATATTCCAAAGACAACTCTGGAACTTGCGTTTTTGCTTCTGAAAAGGACAAACTAGTTCCATCTGCCATAATAATTCGAGCCTCTGTTTGCAACAAAACTTGTCCGTTATTATGCTCTTGGTGTATTTTAACATCTTCCAAGCTTGCCACTTCGTAGCTTCTAATATAAATACTACGCCAAATTCCCAAATCTGGTAATTGTGGTCCCCAATCCCAACCAAACATAGAATGGGATTTACGAATATACTGGTTACCCGTTATGGTTCCACAAGCAATATAATGTATCTCCTTCTCAGGTTCAGGTTGGTGTGCTTTCATATAAGTAACAGGTGACTGAATTTGAATACGAATACTATTTGATCCATCCTGCAATATTTCGGTACAAGGAATACGATGTCTAACATGCATATTTTGAACAGAAGCTACCAAAACATCATTTATAAAAATATCTGCTAACGTATCAATTCCATCACACATTAGCTCATACGTTTGACCTTCTTCTTTTTTTAAATCAAAAGTCCTAAAAAACGTAAAATCATGATTTAATAAATCTCTAGTTGCATATTCATTTTCTCTGTAATATGGATCTTCAATACATTCATTTTCTAGTAATCCCGATAATACACTACCTGGAATTTGCACATTATAAGTACCTTTTGGCATCTGTTCAATTGGTGTACTACATAAGAACTGCCATTCTCCAGCTAAATCAAATATTGTCTGCTTCATTTATTAACTCCATTCTTCTCACACTTTTAAAACCTTGTAGCATATCCACAACGCTTGCATAATTCTTCTACTGCTAATCGATTAGAAAATCCATCATATATTGATCTTGCCCGATTTGTCGCAAGTATATCACTTAGTGGTTGTTCAAATATATTGCCAAGAGCAATCCCGCCTTCACTATCTAAGCAGCAAGGGACGACAGTTCCATCTACTAAAATTCCAATATGATCTCTTAATCCATAGCAAAAGACTGATTCTTGTTCTTCTCCAATATTAATATCGGGCCATTGAAACTTTTCCGCCATATTTACATAAATATTATTTCCAACTTTACACCCATTCTGTTCTTTTAATATATCTAGCAAAGAACCTTGTATCTCTAATTCTGACTCTATCAACTCCAAGATTTTCTGATTTAGGGTATTTAATCCCTTCGTCTCTTCACTATCCATATTCCATAAGCGAATACTACACAGCAAATCCGATTGGCTGGAAGCTTTTTTGATAAACCTCATAACAGATAGTACATAGTTCTCTAAAGTTCTCTTTTGCTGATTAGCTTCAAAGCTATGCAATGAAACATTAATCTGTCTTAATCCTGATAAACCAATCAGAGAGTCCATATCCTCTGTTAACAGACTGCCGTTAGTTGTTAAGTTTACCTTAATATGATACTTGTCCGCAATCTCAATAAAGGATATTAAATCCTCATGTAAAAGAGGCTCCCCCATTAAATGCAAATAAATATAACGAGTGTATGGTGAAACCTCTTTTATAATATGTTCAAATTCCTCTATTGATGTAAACTTAGGTTCCCTGCTAGTTTTAGGGCAAAAATCACAGTTCAAATTGCATACATTTGTGATTTCAATATAGACTTTTTTAAAAGTTTTCATATAACTCTACCTTACTTCTATCATTCGATAGCCTACTCCTATTTCCGTTAATATATATTGTGGTTCTGCTGTATTAGTTTCAATCTTACGTCTTAAATTAGCTACATTTACTCGTAATGCCTTACTCTTATTCACATATGGTCCCCACAATTCCCGACACAAAAATTCATGAGTCAAAACACTTCCTACATTTAAGGAAAGCAATACTAGTATTTTATATTCTATGGGCGTTAAATGTACTTCTTTGCCATCTAATATTACTTTACGCTTATTATAATCAATATGTAACTGTAATAAATCAAAAGATTGATTTATACTACTGCTTATTATTTTAGCGATATGCCCATTACGCAAAGCAGTACGAAGTCTAGCCAATAATATGGAGTTATTGAAAGGTTTTATAATATAATCATCTGCTCCATTGTCAAGCGCCGACACAATATAATTTTCCTCATGTCTTGCGGACACTATAATAATTGGGATGGAGCTCCAGCCTCTTACCGCCGATAATACCTCCATCCCATCCATGTCAGGCAAACCTAAATCTAATAAAATTAAATCAGGACAATGCGAAGAGGCAAGAGAAATGGCTTCTGTTCCATTATTTGCTTTTATTACTCTATACCCGCTGGTTTCTAACTTCACAGTCAAAAATTCCAAGATAGCCGCTTCATCCTCTACAACCATAATTACATGTTTATTCTTCATAAATACACCTATCTAAATTTTAGTCTTCATACTCTGACGACTTAGAGTTTCTTTCCACAGCAGGAAGTGTAAATGTAAACTGCGCCCCACCTTCTGGTAAGTTAGTAGCTTTAATCTCCCCACCATGTGCATTTATTATTGTCTTACAAATAGAAAGTCCAATTCCCCATCCCTTTGAAGAGTCATTATATGGATTATCTAAACTATCAGAAAACTGAAATAGATTTTCCAATACATGTTCATCAATACCAGGACCATTATCTTGTACTACAAAACAAACATAATCTTCACATTCTTTTACTTCTACTATTACATCAGATTTATGACTCTGAGCGTGTCTCTGGGTATTTTCCAAAAGATTCGTAAGCACCTGAGTAATTAACATGATATCCATTGGTGCCCATAGGGAGTGATTAGATTGTTTCACCGTAACTTTTGCTTCTGGAAAATATTTATGAAAGTTTATTACGGCTTCTTCCACTGCTTCTTCTACCAATTCATCTGTCTTTTCAATCTTCATATTATTACCTTGTACTTTGGTAATAGAAAGAATATTTTCAATCATATTTAAAAGCCATTCTGAATCCCTTTGTATCCCTTGAATTAACTTAATCTGCACTTCCTTTGGAAGTTCCTCTAAATTCTCAAGTAAAGTACCACTAGAACCAATAATTCCAGTAAGAGGTGTCCGTAAATCATGTGATATACTTCTTAGCAAACTATTTTTCACTTTTTCAGTTTCTGTTGACACACTAGCCTCTTGTTGTTCTTGTACTAATCTGTATACTCTAAGGGCTTGTGCTGTTTGACTTGCAATTAATGATAAATAAACTTTCTTTTTATGAGTAAATGCATTCTCACCACAAGAAAATGCAAACACTCCGTACATTCTATCATGTATAGCCACTGGATAGAAATATCCAATTCCATTTGCATCTAAAGGTTGGTTACTACTCAAAACCTGTCTGACACAATCCGTTACCTTTTCCTGCATAAAATAATCTATATTTACATCCTCTTTCCCCTGTCGGAAATAAGGTGTTAATTTCCCATCTAATGGTATTTCTTCATAAAAAGCTACCGAATGGTTTAATTCATCCTTCAGATACTCCATAGAATATCTGGCAATTGTTTTTACCTCCCTTGTAGAAAGCAGTTTAGAGTTAATGCTATAAAGCATTTCTGCAAGCTCACGTTTATCTCGAATTATCTTGAGTTTAATCTTCATCCTGCTGGTAATTGCACTGCTTACTAATACTACTGCAAGCATAATAATAAGAGTTATTGGAAAACCAACAGTAAAACTAAAGCCAAAACGAGGGGAGGTAATCACAAAATCATATGTAAACACAGCAATTATTGCTGATAACACACCATAAATATATCCGTCTGTGATAACTGCAATTACAAATAATGCCATACACATTATGATATTAATATTATGGGTACCAAAATTATTACGATAAAGCACTTCACAAATTAAAAGTGTTATACCAAGGATAAGAAAAGAAAAAACAATATTTTTAGCAGTTTTTTTTACCATAATGTCCCTCACTACAGCGCAACTATTTACGTACAATTATATGATAAGCTACGCTTATCATCCAAATTCGCCGTTCGCCAAGAGTGAGCAAGCTCCCTCTTGGCTCACTTTCGCTCATTATAGCACAAGCTACACTTTCGGTCGACATGAAATATCATCCACCAAATAGGGTAATAAAAATACCGGCAAGTACCGCTGATCCTATTGTACTTGCTACAATTGGTCCCATTGCATGCATAATCAAATGATTCGTAGGATTGTATTCCTGCCCTAACTTTTGAGAAACACGTGCCGCCATTGGCATAGCTGAGACGCCTGCATTTCCAATTAAAGGATTTACCTTTCCACCAGTCAGTTTATTAAGTAACTTTGCTACTAATATACCTCCTGCCGTTCCAATCATAAATGCAAAAAGACCTAATGCTATTACAAGAACTGTTTTAAAATTAAGCACTCTATCTGCCGTTGCACTAGCACCTATAGATAAGCCAATTAAGAGGGTCAATAAATTTAGCAGATCACCTTGAAGCATTCTCGCTAAACGTTCTGTTACTCCACATTCTCTTATTAGGTTACCTAGCATTAACATGGCAATTAAAGTTGCTGCTGAAGGTACAAAAATACTAACAATTAATGTAATTAAAATTGGGAATAGAATTTTTTTCTTTTTTGATACTTTTTTAGGGAGCTGCATAACTACCATTCTTTCCTTTTGAGTAGTTAGAGCCCTCATGATAGGTGGCTGAATAAGTGGAACTAATGCCATATAAGAATACGCCGCAA
>CAZKGP010000122.1:0-6975 GCA_964552225.1 uncultured Acetatifactor sp. | reverse complement strand
GAAAAAGCAAGTTGGCCCATCACCTTTATCGGGATTGTTGGACTAACTTGCTTTTATTGCATTGTTGTTTGTTGGATTAACTTGCGAGATTACACTATGTATAGTTTCCAATCCCCAATATCAGTCATCTGAAAATCAAAGATACTCCACATAATAACATCATTAATCGTCTTAAATATATCTTCCACAATATCTTCATCAATCTTTAAAGTTATTTCTCTTCCCACTTCCTCCATAATCTCTTCATATTTAAAACTATCCCCAAATAAACGAGATTCAAAATAAACAGCCCCATCTTTATGTATCTCTAAAGTTTGATAAACTTCTTCATCTCTTTCAATTAAACCAAAATATAAATGGTTTGTGACTATCTTAATACTTTGTATACCCATGTTATTCCTCCGTTAAAACAATTATAAATATTTTTAAAATCAAATGTAAGCATTATCATTTTATATACTCATTTTATAATAAAGTAGTCCTAAATCATAATGTATTTGAGGTTTTAACCGTATATTCTCTAATAAATGGCTGATATAAGTATGCTATAATAAATTTAAGTATGTCGGAGGTAACTATGGATAAATATAATGATGTAAAGTACTCAACGATAAGGAAGATTATTTCTGATGGTTTAAATAATAAAGGTGCAGAATATGTTGAAGAACAGTTTTTGAGAAATGATGATACTCGAAATTTGTTCGCTAATATGACTGGAATAGAAGTCACAGAAGAAGATGCTCGAAACTTAATAGATATAGAAAAAAACGAGATAGAAAAGACAAAAAGATACAAAGAACTATCTCAAAAAGGTATAATTCTTTCACGAAATGAAGCTTCAAAAGTGGAAATTCCAACACAAAGAGCAAGTTCTTGGGTGAGATATAAAAGACACTTGAGTGAAAAAGGTTTTAGTGAAGCCAGTATTTCTAATTTAGAACATGATGCATTTGATGTATTGAAGCAACTAAGCGATAATACAACGGAAACCGGACCGATTAAAGGGCTAGTAGTAGGAAGTGTTCAATCAGGTAAAACCAGCCACATGACGGCTTTAATGACAATGGCAGCTGAGTATGGCTGGAATGTTTTTATTGTAGTTTCTGGAATGATTGAGAATCTAAGAGAACAGACTTTAGACAGAATGGATAAAGAACTAAAAGAAACCAACGGTAGCAATATTTGGGTTAAAATTGATAAACCTTCAAGGCACATGATTGGCGCAAATTCAGTCTATGATAGAAAACTAAAATCTAGAAGAAACGAAAAACTATTTACAGTTATTTTAAAAAATAAATCATGGTTAAATAACTTACATGAATGGTTGACTTTACAACCCACAAATATGAGTGATATGAAAATATTGATTATTGATGATGAGGCTGACTATGGTAGTGTAAACACCTCAGATTTATCCAATAATGAAGAAAGAAAAACTATAAATCAACAATTAGTCAATATTGTTGGAAATAAAGATCCTAAAGGTAAGTTGTTGCCACATAAATATGGTGCAATGAATTATGTTGCGTATACAGCAACGCCTTATGCGAATATTTTAAGTGAACCGCCAAGTGATGAATCTTTATATCCAAGAGATTTTATTGCGGTAATGAATAAAGCGAAAGAACATTTTGGACTTCCAGAAATTTTTGGGGTTCCAGGAACCGACAAAGATGGCATTGATATCGTAAGACAAGTGCCAGAAAGAGATCTAGAGCAAATTGTAGCAATTCACCAGGAAGGTGTATTACAACTTCCTGAATCATTAAAAGATTCTGTTGCATATTTTATAGGGGCAAGTGCTTCATTAAGAACTTCCGGTTTTGTTAAACCACTTACAATGTTAGTTCATACAAGTAACCTTCAAAACCATCATACTTTGGTTCACGATGCAATTAGAAATTGGTTGGTAAGTGAGCCAAATCAAGTGAAAGATTATGTTAGAAACATTTGGCAAGAAGAGCTTGTTAGATTTGATAAACGAAAATTGAAATCGACCTTAAATTTAAATGATGAAGATATAAAAGATGTCATAATCCCTTTATCTTTCAGTGAAATTAATAAAGAAATTGATGAAATTTTACATACAATTTCGCATATAAAAGTTGATGAAGATAACAGACTTGTTTATCACAATGGTATTCATATGTGTATAGACAACAGCTTATATACTGGTATAGAAGATGACAACTATGTAAGGTTAGCATACCCTCCAACCAAACAAGAAAAATCATCACTATTCTTAGTTGTTGGTGGAACAACACTGGCGCGTGGATTAACACTAGAAGGGCTTATTACAAGTTATTTCTTAAGAATTACAAGTCAAATAGATACTCTTATGCAAATGGGTCGTTGGTTTGGGTTTAGACAAAAATATGAAATATTCCCACGAATTTGGATGACAGAAGCAACACGAGAAAAATTTGAAGTGATGTCTCTTATTGATTATGATTTAAGAGAAGAGCTAAAAGACTACCGTCTTCGTGGTGGAGAATTCGACAAAGTTGGACCAAGGATAACAATGAGCCCACCTTCTATGTATCTCAATTTAACGTCAAAAAATAAACAGAGATCAATGAAGCAAGTCACAATGGACTTTATTGGAAGAAGTATGCAAACATACATCTTTGATAAGGATGAAGATATTCAACGCCATAATTTAGCAGTAGCAGAATCATTTATTAATTCTTTGGGTATGCCGTTTGTTACAAGTTATGCAAGAAAAGATAATGTATATTGGCAAAATATTAGCTTTGACATAATCAAAGATAAATTTTTAAAGGAGTTCAAAGTAAACCAAAGAATTAAAAATTTATCATATGTCGATAAACTGATTGACTGGGTAGAACATTATACTTCTAAAGGATTTCTAGAAAATTGGAATGTTATTTTAGGTACTCGAGGAAGCGTTTTAGACACAAAAAACATGTGGGAATTGGAACATATTAAAGTTAATAAAGTAACAAGAACGAGAAAAAATGATGGATCTAAAGATATCAATATTGGTGTGCTTAGAGGACCTTCTGATTTATACGCGGACATTAATTTAGATGCCATAAATGACCTTGAACTTGTAAATAAAATTGAAGCTGCAAAAACTTCTGAATATAATTATATAAGGCAACAATTAGGTTTAGAAAAAACACCTCAATTGATTATTTATTGCATCGATCAAAACTCAACACCATCTGAAAATTCTACACGTAAACCTTTAAGTGTAGATTATGATATCGTTGGTTTCCATATTTCAATACCAGGTGGTGAAAGAGACAATGACTATAAATTAGTATGTACTATTGATGTTGGTGTTGAACAAGTCGATGTTCCGGAGGTATATAGCAATGAAGATTGAAATCCTAAAAACTGGAAAAATGACCAACAGTGGTCAGGCAGTACTTCGTTCATTGCAAAATAACTCACTCCCTTATTTGGACTTGCTCATAAGAGAAAGTATTCAAAATTCTTTAGATGCCTATAAAGAAAATTCGACCTATGTAAATGTCGATTTTATTACAGGGAATTTTGATGGGAAACTACTCGACAAGAGATTAGAAAAAGTTAACTTTATGGAAAAAGTTAATACAGACTACTATAAGTATATTGCCATTCAAGATAAGAATACATATGGTCTTACGGGACCGCTTTCTCATAAAGAAATGGAGGGCGATGATTATGGTAACCTAGTTAAACTAGTTTATGAACTTGCGAAGCCTCAAACTAATGAGGGGTCAGGTGGTTCTTGGGGATATGGTAAATCCATTTATTATGGTGTTGGCATTGGTTTGGTACTTTTTTACTCTAGAATAGAAATTGATGGAGAATATCAAGAACGACTTGCTGCAGCATATATTGAAGATGAGACTAACAATCCAATTCTTCCTCCAGCACAAGGAACCAAAACTCGACTTGGAATTGCTTGGTGGGGAAATGATGTTGGGGATGGCTCAACTGAAGCGGTAACAGATCCTAAACTTATACATGAATATATGTCGATTTTTAATATAAAACCATACGAAAATGATGATACAGGAACTACTATTATTATTCCTTTTATCAACGAAAAAGAGCTTTTAAGACATAGTTATGGATCGCTTCAAGGCAATGACCATTATTATGAATCGATAGAACATTATTTAGAAGTAGCAGTTCAAAGATGGTATGCTCCAAGGTTGGTTGAAGAATATGCTAACGTCTATGAAAGACCATACTTGAAATCGCGAGTGAATGATATAAATGTGTTAGAACAAGCAGAAAAGTTTTTTAGTATTGTTCAAGATTTGTATAAGTATGCATTAAATAGTAACAATCCTCCGAAAAACATAGAGTGTAATAGAGAAAATATTAAATATTATCAAAATAGGACTGATCAATTTAAAGCAAACAAAAATTTGGGAACTTTAATATATACTAAAGTTAATTACAAAGATTTAGGCATGGGTGATATATATAATCCAAATAACCCACATTTTTTAAGTGGAAAAGCCGAACGTCACGAATCTGAAAAACACTCCAATAAACCCATTATTACGTTTACCAGACTGCCAGGAATGTTGGTTAGTTATGAGGAACATGGAGATTGGGCAAATAATATCGAAGAAACTGATATTGAAGAATACATAATCGGTATTTTTGTATTGAATTCATTTGAAAATGTTTATTTAAATGGATTTCATGCTTTTGACCTTAATGAATATGTACGTAAAGGAGAAAAAGCCGACCATACCACTTGGGATGATCCCCGTATGGATGATAGCACGTCAGATAGACCTTATGAGTTAGTGAAAGTACTTAAACGAAAAGTTAGACAAGCAATCGCTAAAGAGTATAAAACACATATAGAAGTGGATTCTAGAATTTCGAGAAATAGTAGTCAAATTTCAAAAGAGTTATCGGATAAAATCTTACCGTCATATGGGTTTGGTAAAAAAGCATCTAAGAAAAGAAAAACAACAGTTCGTCGTGTAAAACCACCAACCCAAACAGTAAGAAATTCTAAAAAATTAGGATACACAATTTTAGATAATTTAGTGAAAATAAAAGGAAATACTGTGACTGTACCAATTCAAATCAGTATAAAAGATTTACAATCATTTGAACTAAATGTTTTGTTAAGAAGTGGAAATGACGCAATTACTTTAGAAAAATATGAAAAGGATACCGATAATAAGGCACCTTTCGAAATTAAGTTTTCGAAATTGATTGATAACCTTGCTGATTTAATTGACGAAAAATTATATAATGTAGAAAACAAAAGTAGTAATAAAAATACAAACTTTGGACAAGTCTTTAAATTGAATGATGAATTCACTGAAGATAGCTTTATGCTAGTAGTGGTCTTAGAAACAGATGATATTCGAACGATTCCAGTATTAAGAATCAAAGAGGGGGTTTAACGATGAAAAACTTTCGATTTTATCCAACTCTAGATGAAGACTTATTAGAAATGTTAGAAATTGAAATAGATGGGTATACATTTCATTATATAACTGACAAAGAATACAAAATTAAAGTTGATGTTGACGAAGAAATGATTGTTTTGTTTGATGAAAAAGGCATTTGGGATGCCACTAGAGATAATTTAATAATCAAATCTAAAATGACAATCAATCATCCAACTGCATTTTTTGAAAATGGAGGCATCGCTGTTTCTAATGCTAAGGTAGGCGTTGGTATAAGATGGTATTCAAGTGGTTCAAAACTAAGAGGATTTGAAAAAATAGGGACATTTGATTATAATACAGATAAATTTGAGAGTGATTTTCTATTAAAATTTGAAAGAAAGACACTTAGAAGCAGTTTGGTTTTGGAACCTATATTTTATATTGATGAACCAGGTCTTGTTGAACAAAGACAAGAGTCCAATCTTGCAAATATTAAAGGTGTTGTGATTGGTGAGTTATTGTCTACAAATATTATTTTAGAGGGAGAACGAAGTGAATTCCCTGTTGTTGAAGTTAAGGATGCTAACAGGCCACTATGGGAGCTTGTCGCTAACTTTGCTACTGGAGACGAGTCATTCAACGATACAGTGTACTTAACGATAAATTCAGAACATAGAGATTATAAATACATTGACAAAAGCCATAAAGATTTCTCAGCCATTTTTCTAGAAGAAATAATGATTAATGTTGTTTCTTTCTTGGTCGATAAAGGAATAAGAGAAGATATTATTCAATTTGATAGTGAAGATAGAAGCCCGCTTGGTAGCGTGTCTTATGTACTAAATCATTGGGTGCAAATTTATGATTTAAAAGATGAAGCTATCGTTGATATACATAGAAAAGTTAATAAGAAGATAAGGGGTTAAAGATGCAGTTTACAATAGAGTATTTAAATAAACATGAAGCCAAAGAAGCAATGGATGCTGCTGACGGTAAATGGTCTGTTCTTCAACAAGAGTTAACTCCGTTTTATACTAATCTAAGTTATAAATTATTTAAAGAATATATGAATATTAAAGATTATGTAGAGAAAACTAATAAAAAGTCAAAAAGCAAGTATATGATTGACTATCTATTTGGTTTATACCTGTATGAAAACTTGGAAGAATTATTTCAAGGAAAATTTAATAATAGAATTGCCTCTAATACTGATTTTTGGATTTATTTATCTGTTTATGTAGTGCCACATGTTGTATCAGATCGTTGGGGACCTAACGCATATGACCACTTCTACAAAATGGATAGAAGAGTTTGGTTATCCACAATTTGGTCCTATATTAATCTGACATGGCAAGGAACTAGAGAAGAAACAATAAAAATTATAGATGATTTCAACACAGATACTATTTTAAACTTAGTTGAACGTGTTTATACAGGATATGATTTGAATTTGTCTCGTTCATTAATGAAGAATTTATCCTTACGTATTAATGAATTATCTGGTAAAATGTTATTGAATGATTTTTTTAGAGCAGTAATGGTTCAAAATACAGTATACTTATCTACCATGGAACCAGCTTCCTTCGATAATATC
>CAZKGP010000121.1:0-7012 GCA_964552225.1 uncultured Acetatifactor sp. | reverse complement strand
AGCAGGGATTGATACAAGAACAGGGCACTCCTGATGAGATTTTTAATTCTTCTAACTTAAGAGTTAGGGAATTTATTGGGAAGATGAATGGGTGAGGTATAAGGTTGTTTCTATTGTGGGAATATGATATTATTGTTTGTATTGTAAGTGGTGTTGGGGAATACTTCTTAATTTAACAGATGATAAAGTAAAATGGAGAAACAATTTTATAGATATATAATGTAATGACCATATAAACTTTAGTTGATGTTAGTAAGGAGAGCTGACATCAACTAGAGTTTTTTAGATATAAAATTATTTACTATAATGGTGATTTATTATAAATAACCAACTGTGGGAGAAAAGTATGAAAGATAGATTAAAAGAAACAACAAGATATTTTAGAAGTGCTGTAGCTGCTCAAGCCAATATGGGCATTGATTTTAAGACTGACTATTATTCGACAAGTGTACCTTATGACGTGATAAAGGGAAGGATTGATTTAGCTACATGTATGGACATTTTTAAAGAAGCTAATAAAAATTCTTTTGAAGAAGAGAATGGAGTTAATAAAAAGTCTTTTGTAAATGTAATTATATGTGCCAAAACTATAAAAACTATTTTTGAAGCAAATGAAAAAACACAGAATGAAATTGATGAGTTGACTGGAATATATTATATTCCAGCAATACTTAGTGAGGAAGGTTCCTTATTATTTGATGAGGGAGAAAAAAAGCTTCCATGGTTTCCAAGAGAGTATTTGGCTCCCATGGTAGAACCAAAATTGGCGATAGGTAAAGCTGATGCTGTAGATAACTTTATGAGTAATAACGTTGCTCAAATAAGAAAAATCAAGAAATGGGACGATTACGTTAAATTTTTTAAACAGTTATTTGAAGCTGTGGCAGATTCTCCGTTTGGACACAATAAGGTTCGCAATATGGATGAAAAAGAATCTTCTTTTGAATTAGAAAATAATATGTTTATTTTCTTAGATAAGACTATTAATTCAACTTTTCATATTATGAATTTGTATAATCATTTGTTGGAAGATGAACAACCCAAAGCACTTTTTGATAATTTTATATCTACTCAAATGCCAATTATAAAACCCATTATAGAAAATGATATATTAAAAATGGAGATGCATTGTGGCCAAATGAATGGTGATTATTCGTTGTCTCCATCTCAAAGGGAGGCTGTAAATCACTTTAACGCTACAGAGAATGCTGAAATTCTGGCTGTTAATGGTCCTCCTGGTACGGGAAAAACAACATTGTTACAAACTATAGTTGCAGATATGTACGTTAAAAAAGCAATGAAAAAAGAAAAGGCTCCACTGATTGTAGCCTCTTCAACTAACAACCAGGCAGTAACCAATATCATTGCCTCTTTTGGAAATATAAACAAAATAGGAATTTCCAATTTAGAAGAGAGATGGATAGATGGAGTGAATAGTTTTGCTACCTACTTCCCGTCATCTTCAAAGGTAAAGGAAGCAAAAAGTAAAAAATATCAGTACACAAATCAAAAAGGGGAATATTTTGTATTTGATATAGAAGATAAAGATAATATTGAAAAATCTAAAACTAAGTTATTAGCTTCTTGCAATGAATATTTTAAGTGCGATTTTAGCAGTATAATTGATTGTCAGGATAAATTGCATGAAGAGTTGTTATTTATTGATAAGAGTAAAATAGCATTGCTTTCACTTGCTAAGGAAGCTACTCAATATAATTTGAATGGTGATACTATTGATATTTATATAAAGAGATTACTTTTTGAAATGGAAGAAAAGCAAATAGCAATTGATAACATTCGTCAAAGAATTATTGATTGGGAGAGCTGCTATAAGAAAATTCCTTTTTATGTTAAATGTTTAAAGTTTATTAAATTTTTTGCAAGGAAAATCCATACGGAATTCAGACTTTTTATTAATGTAGAAGAACAGACTTTTCTGAATGAATATATGACTTTTGACGAAATTAAAGAAAAATATAGCCAGCGCTATGCAGAATTCAATAAAGCAATTTTTGACATAAAACAGAAAATATATAAAATCGAGAAATTAAAACAACAGTATGACAGTGAGTTGGAGTTATTAATGAGTCATAATCTTGAATTGCATGGAGAAAAGGATGAAAAGTATAAGCTTGAACTTGAATATATAAATGGCTTACTAGATAAAAAGCATAGATATGTGGAATTCTGGTTGGCTGTTCATTATTATGAATGTAGGTGGGCTAGTGGAGAAGACGAATTATCAGAAAAGCAGAGAGGTACTAATTTTGAAAATGTTTTATATAAATTTTATAATAGACTTAGTATGATAACCCCATGTATGGTAATGACATTTTTTATGTTGCCAAAGCAATTTTTGGCGTTTGGAGATCAAAAAAGTTTTTTTCTTTACAATTATATTGATTTGCTGATTGTAGACGAAGCTGGACAAGTATCGCCTGAGATTGCTGCGGGTTCGTTTGCCCTTGCTAAGAAGTCTATAGTGGTAGGTGATACTTATCAGATTGAACCAGTATGGAGTGTGAACAAAGCTTTGGATAAGGCATTGGCAGTATCAACTGGAGTAATAGAATCTTTGGATGAATATGAATTACTGGAACGGACTGGATTAAACACTTCTCAATCTAGTGTAATGATGGTTGCAGCCAAGTGTTGTAAATACGTAAAATTTGATGAAAAAGGATTATTTCTTAGCGAACACCGCCGTTGCTATGATGAAATTATTGACTACTGTAATAATTTGGTTTATAAGGGGAATCTCCAGCCCATGAGAGGAAAAGGTCAAGAAGATAAGAAACTCGCTATAAAGAACTGGCCACAAATGGGGTACAAACAAATTGATACAGAGTATTCAAGGAGAAAGGGAAATAGTAGATCAAATCGCTTAGAAGCAGAACAGATTGCCGAGTGGTTAAAAAATAATTTTAAGTTCATTGTAAATGCCTACTCAAAAGAGTCAGAAGAAAATTTAATTGGAATTATCACGCCGTTTAAAGCACAAGTAATATGCATAAAAGCAGAAATTAAGAAGCAGATGCCAATAGATTATGATAAAATAAGCGTAGGTACAGTACATACTTTTCAAGGTGCAGAGAGAAAAATCATAATATTATCTACTGTTTATGGTAAACAGGATGGATGTTTTTTTATTGATGCTAATAAAAGCCTAATGAATGTTGCGGTATCACGTGCAAAGGATAATTTCTTTGTTTTTGGAGATATCAATTGTTTAAAAGAGTCTGAAAATAGTGCAAGTGGAATGCTTAAAAGATTTATTATGAAATCTCAATTATAACAACAATATAACAGACCGTTCTTAAAAGGAAATCATTTTTATGCTTGTAGCACATATGGGTTATACTGACTGGAAATATTTACCTGATGTTAATCCAAAATGGTAGGAAATTTGTCTAAAGAAATATTACATAACATTACTACAAATCTAACACATTATTTCTTTAATAAATATTTGCGTGGAATAAAAACAGTTGATTTTCCGAAGTTTGCTAGGAAATATGCTAATATAGAATTTATTAATATATAGAATCGATGATTTGTGAGATATCTTACAAATCATTGATTTTCTTTTTTATAGAAAAAGAGCAAGATTGATTAAAACATCAATTCATTTTTTATATATAATCTTTTGAGAAAGGGGGAGTGTGCCTTTGAATCATATTGAAAAAGTAACAATGGCAGTTCGTTATATAGAGTCTCATTTAACAGAAAAGGTTGATTTGAATATGGTTGCCAAAGCAGTCCATTATTCAAAGTATCATCTGCATCGTATCTTTTCAAAAACTGTTGGTCTAACTATACATGAGTACCTTCTACGAAGGCAACTGACAGAAGCTGCTAAATTGCTTGTGTTTTCAGAACGTTCTATTATTGATATTGCAATGTTATCTGGATATGAAAGTCAACAGGCGTTTACTAAGAGTTTTACCGATTTTTATAAACAGCCCCCTAATAAATATAGGGAAAATGAAAAGTTTTACCCTTTACAACTGAAATTTCATTTTGAAGGGAGCTATAATATGCTGAAGCGCAAAGAAAACAATCCGTGGGATATTAATTTTGCCAAGGAGAAGGATATACCAAGTTGGATGAATTTAGTAAGACTTGTTATTGACGGTTTTCCATATTTACAAGAGGAGGAACATATACAAGTAGTAAAACAACATATTCACGCAAAGCAGGCATTGATATTAAAAGAAGATGGTATGGCAATTGGAATCATGCTCTTTTCCTATCAAACGGGAAGTATTGAATTTATGGGTACTCATCCCCTTTATCGGGACCGAGGTGTTCCAAAAGCATTCCTGGACAAAGTAATGAATGAACTGGTGAAAGAGAAGACTATCAGTATTACTACATATAGGGAAGGAGATAAGGCAGATACTGGACATCGAAAAGCAATCAAGGAATTGGGTTTTGCAGAAGCCGAATTGTTGGTTGAATTTGGGTATCCTACACAGCGCTTTGTCTTACCAAAAGAGGAAATACCATTTCCAGATGAAGTGAAACATCTGGAAGAGCTAAATCTTAAGCTGAATATTTCCTTGGCAAATGCAAATGCAAGTGTAGAACACATGGACAAGGAATACATGAATACCAAGCGGTATATGGTTGAAAATCGTGGTGAAATTGATCCTCACGAAATGTTCCAAAATGAGTTACAGCTCAAACAAATTGACCACCAAGGTGCTATTTCTGTTAAAACAAGAGATAAATATGCAAAACTATTGGATTCACCATATTTTGCCCGAATTGATTTTATTGCAGATGGCTACGAGAAACCAGACTTTTTTTACATTGGTCGTTTTGCTTATAGTTATGAGAATGAGCTATTAATTTCTGATTGGCGTTCACCAGTTGCAAGCATGTTTTATGATTGTGAAGTAGGAGCGGCTAAGTATCATGCCCCAATGGGAAAAGTAAGTGGAGAGTTGACTCGTAAAAGGCAATTCAAAATTAAGAATGGAATACTGGAATATACATTGGAAAGTTCAGTAAACATTCAGGATAATGTTCTGCAAAAGGAATTGAGTCAGACTTCGGACGAGAAGATGAAATCAATTATTTCTACAATTCAGAAAGAGCAGAACCAGATTGTACGAAATGAAAAGTCGGGAACTATGATTATTCAAGGTGTAGCCGGTTCAGGAAAAACATCAATTGCGCTTCATAGAATTGCATATTTGCTCTATCGTTTTAAAGACAGATTATCAGCTAAAAATGTAACAATTATTTCACCCAATAAAGTTTTTGGAGACTATATTTCTAATGTTTTACCAGAACTAGGTGAAGAACCAATATACGAGTTGAGCTTTTCAGATATTGCTAGAATACAGTTAGATAAAAATTTTGATTTTGAGGAAGATAAAGATCCGCTAGAAACCCATGATGAAAAATGGTGCCAGCGGATACGTTTCAAATCTACTCTTGATTTTGTAAAACAATTGGATGCTTATATTGAACAATTACCTAACATTGTTTTTGAACCAAAGGACTATACTTATGGATGTTTTACGGCTAAAACTGATATGATAAAAGAACGATTTCTTGCATATAGCAGGTATCCTATATTGAGTAGATTACAGATGATAGCTGATGATATATATGACCGTTTTGACACAGATAATGTTTGGGAGGAGGAGATACCCAGAAGCAGAACCATTTTGAAAAGTCTTAAGACCATGCTTAAAGTCAAAAACACCCTTGCTCTATATAAAGGTTTTTATAAGCAAATGGCAATTTCACATATGCTTGTAATGCCAGATAAGAAAACATTAGAGTGGGCTGATGTATATCCATTTCTTTATCTTCATGCCGCATTTGAAGGATTGCAGGAAAGCAAGATTATTAAGCATCTTGTGATTGATGAAATGCAGGATTATACGCCGATTCAATATGCTGTTATTAACAAGCTGTTTCAATGCCAAAAGACCATTTTAGGAGATTTTGGGCAATTTATTAACCCCAATCATCTACACACATTAAAAGATATGTTAGAGTTATATGAGGAAGCCCAACTGATTGAGTTGCAAAAAAGTTATCGCTCAACATACCAGATTATTTCTTTTGCCAAACAGTTACAAAAAGAAGTGGCAATGGAAGCGATAGAACGCCACGGTGAACCACCTGCAGTCATACATTGCCATAATACACAAGAAGAATTAGTCCTATTACAAAAGCAAATAAAAATATTTTCAGAAAACAAATATTCATCTCTTGGCATTATTGCTAAGACGAATAAACAAGCGAAACAGCTTTATGACTTACTTTTAGGAAACAATGATGTTCATTTGATTTCCCCTGAGAGCACTAGTTACAAAAATGGTGTATCTATTACATCTATCCAGATGTCAAAGGGATTAGAGTTTGATGAGGTTATTATTCCAGATGTAGACTCCACTCACTATATAACTGATTATGATAGAAGCTTGCTTTATATTGCCTGTACAAGAGCAATGCACCGCTTAACTCTTATGTATACAGGAGAAATAACCAATTTGCTAGAAGTAAATGAAACACCTCCCAGATAACTCTTGGGAGGTGTTTCATTTAACTGTTTTGCTTCAAAATATTATACGCAATATCTAAGGCATTTCTCATCATTTGTCTACTTTCACGGGTTAAATTAATTTCTTTGCCGCCAAAACATATGGACTCTTCATTATCTAAACTTTTAATGATGTTATCCAGTTGAAGTTGAATATCATTATCCAAAAACGCAGTATAGTCTCTTGGTGAATCTTTACCTGTTGTTAAATATTCTAATGTTACACCGAAAAAATCAGCAATTTTCACTAATTTCTCTCTTTTAGGTTCACTCCTACCATTTTTCCAATCACTAAAAGTAGATTTTGTAATATTTGTAGCTTTTGCTACATCAGAATCTCGACAACCTTTAGCATCTCTTAGTTCACAATATATTTTATACATGATACCTCGCTTAATAAAATTCTGATATCAAAAAAAAGGACTTGACAAGTTCTGATAATAAAAC
>CAZKGP010000120.1:0-7032 GCA_964552225.1 uncultured Acetatifactor sp. | reverse complement strand
ACAAAAGAAGGGCCATCCGACATGCATATCGCATATCGGAGGCCACTCTTTTTGGTATTGCACTAATGGGAGGAAGTCTAGGTTCCATTCTAGGTATGTATGCTTTTAGGCATAAAACTAAGCATTTATCTTTTACCCTTGGTATGCCTACCATTTTTGTAATAGAAGCCATTATTGCTCTCATTATATGCTATTCTGCTAGTCCAAAATAATCTGATCTCTCATACCAATTAGCCTGTGCCGCCCACATTTCGGCGTACTTTCCAGGACGGCTGATTAATTCATCATGAGTCCCCATATCGGCAATCCGTCCATCCTCCATTACTATAATTCTATGAGCCAATCTGGCTGACCCCAACCGATGGGTCACTACAATAGCACACTTGCCTTCAGCTAATTGCTTAAACTGAGTATAAATCCTCATTTCCTCCAAAGGGTCAATGGCCGCAGTAGGCTCATCTAACACGATGAAATCATGGGATCGATATAGCCCTCGAGCAATTGACAATCTCTGCCATTGTCCTCCTGACAGATCTATTCCATCAAACTCTGGCGACAGCATGGTGTCTTGACTAATAGACTCAAGCTTCCCACCAGCTTTCTCTAGAGCCATGGTAATTCTTGTAACATCTGGCTCCTTTTTCGTATCACTGATAGCAACATTTTCTTCTAAGGTCATCTTATACCTCTGATATTTCTGAAACACCCCAGATATTCCTTCATATATGGAAGTCGGTGCAGTGGTAGCAGTATCCAGTCCACCGACCATTACCTGTCCAGCAGACGGACGATAGATACCTGTCAGCAAACGAACTAAAGTACTCTTGCCAGCGCCATTTTCACCCACAATAGCCACAGTTTCACCCGCTGCTATGACTAGTGAAACGTCCTTTATGACTGGGGTACTTTGCTCAGGATAGGTAAATGATATCCCTTTAGCAATAATACCTCTCGTAAAATCAGGCTTCTCCTCCTTCCCATCCAGCTCTGCTTCATCCAACATACGAATAAAATTGGCAATCTTACCAATATCACGATTCATATTACCAATGTGTCCAGTAATGATTTCCTGCATCAGACCAAAAATCATGTTAAGCGCTCCAAATACTGCGGCAAAAGCTCCTACTGTGATCTCGCCGGACATGGTTGCAGTAAAAAGCATGTAGGCAGCCACAGCCATACCCACAAAAGTTGTGGTATTTAACAGCAATTGTAGTAAGGCAGTCTTACGCTCTGCCTTCCATTGTTTATAAGTTAGCAGTTTCAAGGTATCTTCAAACAATTGATAGAAAAACTTGTATGCACCTAGAATACGAGTTTCCTTATAGTACTCCCGGTCACACAGAGTCTTTTGATAGTATTCGTTTTCCCGGCGCAAAGGTGCACTCTGTTCCTCAAGGCTGGTAAATACTTTTCCCCGTACCACCTGGGCAAATAGAGCTGGTATAAAAGACAACAGTAAAGTAAAAAGTAGCATAGGCTTCAATTTGTACAGATAAGCCCCCACTGATGCAAAATAAACAAAATAGACACTAATCATAAGAAACATGTTCATTACAAAATAGGGAATTATAATAGCACCCTCTCGAGCTTTATTCATATCATCAAGAAAATTTGTTTTCTCAAAGTTAACAGGATCAATTCTCTGAATTTTATGATGGAGCAATGTCTTAATCTTTCCTCCAGCTTTCTCAAATAAGATTACGACCTGAAAATTAGTAATTCCATTCACAATCTGCTCACCAAATGTAACACCTGCCAAGGCAATTAGCAATATCAGGCAATCCATAAAATCTGCCTGACCAGCCGCAGCATCTGTAATCCCATCAAACAAGCCTTGGGTGGCTATCAATTTTCCTACCAGCATGGCAGACAAAACTACTCCCAATAGATTGGTAAACAGGCAATGCAAAGGGGTCGCTTTCACTACCATGGGAATAATTCGCAGAATAATCCTGGCGAAAGAATATGGTTTTCTTCTCTCACTCATTGATACCACCTCCTTTGGGATTCAAACATCTCATAATACTGCCCCTTTAAGGTCATCAATTCATCATGAGCTCCTCTTTCTATCATTTTACCATCATCAATTACCAGTATCTCGTCTGCCAATTTGGTTGAACCTAAGCGATGACTAATAAACACTGTCAGCTTGTCTCCCATTAGCTTCTCAAACTCACGATACAAATGACTTTCACTGATTGGATCGAGGGCGGCTGTAGGTTCATCAAGAATTTTTACAGGCGCACGACTTAGAATTGCTCGAGCAATCGCTACTCGTTGCCACTGACCTCCTGATAAATCCTGTCCCCCTTCTTTGATTTTGCCTAGAGGTGTTCGAATACCATTACTTAGTCCTGCAACAGTTTCATCTAGCCCTGCCAAGCCGATTATGTCGATTATCCTTCCCTCCGCGTTGGTTCCAGATACATCTCCTAACTTGATATTGTCTTCCAGTTCTATGTAATACTTGGCGAAGTCCTGATACACAACAGAAAACAAGGCCTTAAGCATGCTTGGTTGATATGTCCTTAGCTCCTTATTGTTAATCAATATCTCACCCTCATAATCGGTATACAATCCAGTTAACAATTTAGTAATTGTGGTTTTACCAGCCCCGTTCCGCCCCACAAAGGCATAATGGCGCCCTTTCGCTAGAGTGAATGAAAGTCCATCCAAAATATAATGCTCCCCAGACGGATACTTAAATCTTACGTTCCTAAACTCCAGGATTTCCACCTCAATAGGTTCCGCATTAGGTACATCCAGCACTTCCGCTACCTCGCCGAGGCTAATAAAACTGGACAAATCATTCATGTACTCCTTCACACGGGATATTTTTTCCAGTGAATCGGACATCTGCCAGCCAAGCTTCATAATCAAGCCAAAGACAGCTGTAATAATACCCATGAACATACCCGCCGACATCATACCATTTACAACAGGGTTTATGAGAGTCACTGCCACCAGTAGGGAAATCAGTGCCAAAATCATACTGGAACCCTTAGTGATTAGAAACATTCTGGCGCTTACCCTTAGTTGTAGCAAGCGACCTTTTTCATACTGCTCATGCCAGCTAACCCCTACTTTCCTGCCATAGCCAAATAAGCTTCGTTCCTCAATATTCTCCCGACCAGTAAGTATTTCATCTAAATACTCTGTCTGTCGGTTAAAACGCTCCGCTTCCTGACTGGCCTGGTAATTCTTTCTACCTGCTCTCATGGACAGCCAAAACATAGGCACTGAAAATGCTATAATAATAAACATGGCCCACCAAACCTGAGTTACAATCACCAAGAGAATACTAGCAATTGCCACCACCATATCCAGCATCTGCATAAGCCCTCCTAATCCATCCATTATGGCCTGTACTGGATCACGTGATACCCGGGAAATCAATTCCCAGCTCTGATTATTTTCAATATGCCGATAGTCTAATGAAGCATGTATCCTGACCACTTCCGGCTTTATCTTTCGCCGCAAATCAAGATTAATCCTGGCACTGATAAGTTCAGTGAAGGAATCAATGGTGGTATTCATGCCAAGAACCAACAACAGAAAAAATAAGGCAGGATAAATATCGCCCTGAGGTTGTTCTTTTTGCAATACAGCTATGGCTGTATCTACGAATCCAGCTGTTGCCAAAGCCATAAAAACTGTAGGCATCAGAGATTGCAGCAATGTAAACAACAGTCGTAAGATCATCCAGATTTTTGATGACTGATATGGAATCCTAAGGGCATCTACACCTTTGTATTGCTTCTTTGAAAGTAACATAAGCTTTTCCTCTTGTTCTGTTTTATTTTGTAACCGTTTAAGTGCATTATAGCATAAACGTCTACGCATTAAGATGATTTTTGATTGTTTATAAGTTTGATTGCAGGCTCAGGCTACGGTATGTTATACTTGGAATACGGAAATTTTAAATTAAGAAAGGTGGAGTTTCATGCATATCGCAATATGTGATGATAATATTGGTGACCGCAAACAGTTAGAGCGTTTATTAGAGAGGGAGTCTGATAGAAGAAGAGAATCTTCTGGTGTATTTTATACTGACTCTTTTGGCAATGCAGACTTACTTATTGCTAACCCTATGCAATATGATGCTTTCTATATAGATATGTGCAATACAGAGAATAAAACAGGTATTGATGTGACTAAGGCACTCCTTGAGAAGGGTGTTAATGTACCTATTATATTATGCTGTTCTAGTATAAATTATCGGGAACATTCCTTCCCTGAAAATGTTTTATATATAGACAAGCCAATTAAAGTAGATGAGCTTACTGCCTCTATAGATTACGCTTTAGAAACTAAAAAACATGCCATTTCTCTCATTGAACTTCGTACCGAAAAGTGTACCATTTATGTTACAGAACCAGATATTGTATATGCCACCGAAGAAGGACGCAATCTTAATGTATGTTTGGCTGATGGTAGAACGATTCAGATTGGTACAGATGCAATGAATTTCTTCTATTCTGTAGAAAACTATCCCAGTTTTTTTGCCCCCAATCCTAAAACGATTATCAATGCTCGTAATATTCAGAAAATAGGAATTCGGAAGATTACATTATCAAATGGTACATGCTTTAAGGTAACAGGAAGTTGCATGAAGTATGCCAAACAAGCCTATGATGAATGTCAAAAATAAAAAGCACTGTCAAAACTAGTAAAATTAGTTTTTGACAGTGTTTTTTGTTACCTTAAAACTGTTTGGATAATATTAAATTAACTTTTTTTTGTATTATTTGTGCTGTTTCTTCTGCCGTCTTTTCACCAGAAAAGTATTTAGCGCTTTCATCCGTAATAATACCAAGCACTCCATGGGGAGCATTGCCTAGGTAAACAGATGAGTCAAGGAATTCAATAAATCTATCCACATCTTCCTGTGTCATTACAACACTGTTATTTTCATACATAGAGAAAGGAGCATTTGCTTCTATTTCACGAGGAATCATCTCTTTCTCCAAACGTCGTTCAAACTCTGCCTTTAGAATCGGTAACCCGTATGTTTTTTCTTCAATAAGAGTATCTGTCATCATGTATTTTATAAATTCCCAGCTACCTTGGGTATTCCCCTTACTACAAATGCCTGCAAGGCAATCCGGCACAATAATATTGCCCTCTGTCCCCTGAAGTGTGGGACATCCAATAAAACTTAACTTCTCCTCTTCCAATTTTTCTTGTTCCGCAATAGCCCATACCGAACCTATATAAAATGACTTAACTTGAGAGTCCTTTTTTTCACGAATCTGTTTTGATACCTCTAGTATTTTAATAAAATCATCATTCTCAAAGTTACAAGTATTAGTTTCCCAATCAATTGCATCCGCCAAATAGAAGCTTGAAAGACTGTTAACAAAACCATCACGACTCATAGTAGAAAATATGGCTCCATTATTCTGCTCTTGTAGTTCAAGGCATTCATCCAATGACCAGCCTTTACTGTCTCCAAACATGGAATATGGGCCTAATTTTGCATCAATAAAATAATAGCTGGAAATGTAATACAGCTTGTCGTTTAGAGTCATCTTATCAAGGAGAATAAAATCATCTCGATTTATATCCGAATCCCCATCTATAAACGGATACAAATCAGCAACTAGTCCCTTTTCAACATAGTATGATTCTGGCATATATGAAAAATCAAATAAATCAGGATAATTTCCATCTTTCAAATCATTATTTAAAGAAATCACTGCATCTTCAATGGACAAATGGCTTCCATTAGAATAGTCTTCAATTTGTATCATATAGTCATCATTATATTTATTAAAGTTCTCTACCCAAATTCTGGTTCTTGGGGAAGTAACTGTAGCCAAGGTCAGCTTTGTTTTGGGTTTTATCTCCTCTGGCAATGCAGGTCTAAGTATGTAAGCTGTTTCGGTATCTTGGAGTACATAACTATCATTTGTAGATGGATGGACACTTATTAAATCGCCCAATGGAATTCCACATTCTTCCCATATAACAATAGGAACAATTTCTTGTGACTCCGTTACACCATAAATACCATTTTCATCTCCTAGTATAAATTGGTAGCCTAAGCCACCATGAAATATGCGATACTCTGGAAATTCCATATATTTCACAGCATTTTCACTTTGGAAATCAAGTGACATAACAGTAGTACCATCCCCTGTTAGGATATATACCTTATTATCTCCCCCTGTCACCATCCCCTCTAGATTCTCACAGTCAATTGTTGACAAATGGCTACCATCTGAGTTCAAAACGATAACACTGTTTGGAGTTTGAACATAAAATCTATCATTATTATCAATGCACATAGATACAGTCCAACTATCTTTCAAATAAGGAGATATATCAATAGATTCAGAATTATCCTCTGTCGTTCCAAGTTTACTCACATATTCTTTGTGAGTATTATTTATAATGTCAAAACTGCATATCCATACTTCTGAATCTTTTACAGCAAATGTACTGGATAAATGCCCAACATAGATTGACTCCCCATTTTTAAATATTTCACGTCTCATACTTCCATCATCAAAATTAAAATCTGAATGGTAAATATCATCACCATCTACATCCATATGTAAAATATCCCAACTCATTTTGGGATACTCTAGCTTATAACAACCTCCAACTCCAAGCCATTCATCTTCTGGAGTAGGAGTAGATACTGGTACATTCTCCAATGTAGAGTTCACGGCGGATTCACTATGCTCATCTGGTTTAGTTTCCTCAGGTTTTGTAGAAGATGCACACCCAGCAAACATAACAACAATCATAAGAATAGAAATCATCTTTTTCATAAAATTATTCATTATATCTCCTCCTCATTAATTAAATAGTACTTTCCTATAGATTAAAAAAGAGCAGAATGAGAAAATCATCCTGCCCTTTGTTTTCTAAGTACTAATTATACTGCTACAATAATACCACCATCATTGGCATACATACTACTTATGCCTGCTGTATCCAATATAATTGTTTCTGCAAAGTCTACTTTTGCTAATACCATTTCCTTGAACTGTTCTGCTTTGGCAGGTGCATTACAATGAG